>JBDTXF010000345.1:0-4168 GCA_040006355.1 Nocardioidaceae bacterium
AATGGCTCGGCCGCGGGTTCAAGTCCCGCCCGCCCCACGGATCTGTGAGAGATGCCTCTGCTCGTCGAGCGCGAGGCTCCTGCGCGGCGTGGCCGCGGCGGCGGTGCAGGGGCACTAGCGTCGTGGCATGGAGCTGCGACAGGTCGTGTCGGCGCGCAACCTCGGGCCGATCACGATCGTTGGTCTGCTCGTCGGCTATGTCGTCCTCTGGGTGGTCGCTCGTCCCCCAGGCGAGCCGACCGGTGCGTACGTCGGACAGCTGGCCGGCGCGGTCTCGATCCTGCTGCTGTCGGCGGCACTCGTCCTGATCAGCTCGTTGCCGTGGGTCGAGGAGTGGTTCGACGGCATCGACCGGGCAGCGATCTGGCACCGACGGATGGCGATCGCCGGACTGGTCCTCCTCGTCGCGCACATCCCGCTGTCGTCCAGCCCGATCCACTCCCGGTGGGGAGGCCAGCTCGGCGCCATCGGAGCGTTGGGAATGGTCGCCCTGGCACTGTGGGCAATCCTCCCGCGCTGGCAGTCCGTCGTCCCCCGGCCCCTGCGTGGCTCGATCAGGATGCTGAAGGACGTGCCTGTGATCCGCGAGCTCCGCACGATCTTCGGCGGCTACGACCGGTGGCGCCAGGTCCACCGGCTCACCGGACTCCTCGTCGCGGCCTCGTTCCTCCATGGACTGCTCGACGGCTCACCCTTCCCGGCGTCACCGGTGCTGCGCTGGTCCTACGTGATGATCGGTGGCATCGGCATCGCGTTCTACGTCTACCGAGAGCTGCTTGCCCGCTTCTTCCTGTCCCTGCACGACTACGAGGTGGACGCGGTCACCCCTGCCGGCGACGGACTCGTCGAGATCAGCCTGCGCCCGCTGGGCAGACCCGTCACCTTCGTCCCGGGCCAGTTCGCCCTGGTCTACATCGAAGCCAAGGACGGCTGGCACCGGCACCCGTTCACCATCGCCAGCTCACCGGCCGAAGGAGTCGTGCGAGTCACGGTCAAGGCACTCGGGGACTACACCTCCTCCTTGCGCGATCTCCTCGAGCCCGGCATGCCCGCCGTCATCGGCGGACCCCACGGTCGCTTCAACCACACGAAGGGCACCAAGGACCAGGTCTGGATCGGCGGCGGTGTGGGCATCGCCCCCTTCCTCAGCTGGATGCGTGCGCTGGAGGTGCATCCACCTCCGGGGCGGGTCGACCTCTACTACGCCTTCACCGGCGGCCCGGCGCCCTTCGCCGACGAGCTCAGCACCCTCGGTGCCGACACGGTCGGCGTCGGCGTGCACCTCGTCGACTCCGCGGTCACCGGCCGCCTCACCGCGGAGCGAGTCCTGACCGAGACGAGTGCCGAGCCGGCAGACCTCTCGGTCTTCCTCTGTGGCCCCGAGGCGATGCTGCGCGACCTCCAAGCCGGTGTGCGCGCGGGCGGCGTCCGGTCCAGGAACATCCACCGGGAGTACTTCGACTGGCGCTGAACCCAGGGACGGTGGGGGTGGCGTGACCCCCGCCGCAGCACTCAGGAGCCGAAGAAGCCCAGGCTCCTCCTCATCAGCTCGGCCTTGTCGGCGGCGGTCCCGTAGGCCTCGAACGGGAAGCCGAGGAACACCACCTTGTAGCCGTCCACCGACACGGTCTGCCCGTTGGTCGCACCGCTGTCGTCGGTGAACGCCGCTGCCGCCGGGTCGATGGGGGTGATCTGGTCCTCGAAGGTGGCCTGCAGGACCGAGTGGTCGATCGGGACCGTCCCGATCCCGCCGGTGACCGGGTTGGCGGAGACGCCCTTGACTGCGGCGGTCGGCTTGTCGTTCTGGGTCTCCGAGCCGTCCCATGCGATGTGCAGGTAGCTCTTCACGAAGTCGGTCGTTCCGGCCGCCTGGTCGAGGATGTCCTGCCCGGACAGGAACAGCCGTCCGCCGCCGTCGAGCAGCGCCGACAGCTCGCTCTCATAGGGGCTGATCGGACCGGGGTAGGAGTTCCCGGTGAACCAGACCACGTCACGGTGGGCCGTCAGGTAGGACTGCGGCAGGTCCGGCTCCTTGGCCAGGTCCCACGTGCCGTGAGCGGTGGACGTCGCCGCAAGCGCTGCCTGGTAGTACGGCGCCGAGTCCACGGGGTCGTTGGTGTCCCCGTCCACCAGCAGCGTCGCGGAGGCTACCGCTATCGAGACGAGCGAAGCGGTCCCGGTCACGCTCGGATCCGCCGCCGAGGTCGCGGTCAGCGTGGTGGTGGCGCGGGAGTCGTCCGCCGCCCCTGCCGGCACATCGACCCCGACGCACACGTCGGTCGAGGCCCCGGGGGCCACTGCGGGCGTGGACGCGAGCGGGGTCGTGCAGTCGGCGGCGTACGCGCTGGCCGACCAGGGCCCCCCGGAGGCGGTCAGGTCGTAGGAGTCGGCGCTGTAGCCGTCATTGGTCAGGTGCTCGGTGAACGTGGTCCGGCTCCCCACCTTGGCGCCCTCGGTCGCGGACTCCGGGGTCAACGACACGGCGTGGGGGTCCGCGATCGGCGTCGCGCGCGGGCTGCCGGTGGTCGACACGCCCTGCGCCGAGGTCACCTTGATGCCGTCGTTGGTGATCGCGTCCACCGAGGCGGGCAGCGACCGGGCGATGCGGGCTGTGAAGTGGAGGTCGACGCTGCCGCCGGCCGGCACCGTCAGCCCGCGCCAGCGGGCCGCGCGCCCACTGAAGCGCCCACCGTCGGCGATCGTGCCCCTCGAGGTGCGCGCCGGGAGCGGGTCGACGACGGCGACGCCGGTCGCCGCGGCGTTGCCCACGTTCTTGACTGTGAGCGTGTAGGAGACCGTGCTGCCCGGACCGACGGGGGCGCCGGAGTCCGTCTTCGACACGACGAGCGCGGGGAGCGGGCTGCGGTTCTGCAGGGTGTAGGCGCCGCGGCCGTGGGTGCCGGCGACCATGACGCCGTTGGTGGCGTCGTAGTCCATCTGCCAGACCGCGACCTTGGGCATCGCCGCCCCGAGTCGTGTCCAGCTCGCGCCGGAGTCGGTGGTGAGGAAGGCGCCGACGTCGGTCCCGACGTAGACCGTCCTCGGGCTCGAGGGATCGGCCACCACGGTGTTGACCGGCACATCGGGCAGGTTCGCTGAGATGTCCTTCCAGCCGCGTCCGCCGTCCTTGGTCACGAAGACGTGTCCCTGGTTGGCCGGGGTGGCGGCCCCGAAGCCGCCGTACGCCGCGTAGGCGATCCGCCAGTTCGAGCGGTCCACCGCGATCTGGTTGACCGGGCGGTGGGGGAGAGCCCTCAGGCCCGTCCGGCGCCACGTCGGCTGGGCGGCGTCGACCATGTCGGGGCTGACCTGGATCCAGCCCTCGTCGGTCCCCACGTAGCCCCCGGTCCCGCCGTCGGAGACGCCGACCGCCGAGATCAGGCACCCGCGGGCGCCGTTGGGTGCGGTCCCTGTGCAGCCGCTGGTGAGGTCACCGCTGATCGGCTGCCAGGTGACGTCGCCGGCGCTGGCTGTCCGGGCGTTGTCGGTGCGGTAGAGCCGGTAGGTGCCCAGGAACAGCTGGTCGGGGTTGCCGCGGTTCGGTGTCATCGGGACGTAGAACTCGGCGCGGTCGGAGAGGTCGATCCCGCCGTCGATGGTCTCGTTGCCGAAGAACGTGTTGACGTGGGCCGAGTCGTAGCGGTAGGGCGAGATGCCGAAGTACTCGCCGTAGACGAAGCCCGGGTAGGCGTCGGAGTAGGGGTTGGGGGTCGTCTGGTCGACGATCACCTGGCCTCCGTCCCCGCTGGCCTGGTCGAACCACCGCTGGTTGAGCGCGGACTTGCGGAGCGTGCCGTTGTCCTGGGTTCCGCCCCAGTACTGGCCCGGGACCGTGGGCACGCTCGCGATCGAGGTGAACTGGCCGATCGCGAGACCCGTGTCGTGGATGAGAGCACCGGTGGCCGGGTCCACCTGTCCGTTGAGGTCCTGCCACTGGGCGGCAGACAGGGGCGCGCCCGCAGCCAGGCGGCCGCCCTTGTTCCACGACGACCAGACCCCGCCATCGTTGCCGATCGCAATGTGCGAGGTCCGGTTGGGCTGGAAGGCGATGGCGTGGAAGTCGGGGTGCAGGTCGTAGCCCAGGCTCTTCCAGGTCGCGCCGCCGTCGGTGGAGCGGTAGACGCCGCCCGACTGCGGGCTGTCGTCGTAGCCGTAGGAGCCCAGGGCG
>JBDTXF010000346.1:0-4154 GCA_040006355.1 Nocardioidaceae bacterium
GCGCGAGATCGAGGACTACGTGCTCGAGCTCGGGAGCGACGGGCGACTGCTGTCCCTGCAGCTCGACGAGCTCGTCACCGGGGTCGACATCGAACGGGAGCTCGTGATCCGCGACTACCAGCCGAGTCGCCGCAAACGCACGCCCGAGGAGGTGCTCGACGATCTGGAGAACCTCAGCCCCACCGACCTCGTCGACATCGCCGCGGTCGCCCGGGCCGTCGGGCTGGGCTCGAGCGAGCACCTCGACGCTGCGGTGACCCCGCGCGGCTACCGGCTGCTGGCCAAGGTGCCGCGGCTGCCCGGGACGGTCGTGGACCGGCTGGTCGAGCACTTCGGCAGCCTGCAGAAGCTGCTGTCGGCGAGCATCGAGGACCTGCAGGCGGTCGACGGGGTCGGGGAGCTGCGCGCCCGCAGCGTGCGCGAGGGGCTCTCCCGGCTCGCCGAGTCGAGCATCCTCGAGCGCTACGTCTGAGTCAGCCCCTGGTCGAGGGCGTCCCGCTCGGCTTCCCCGTGGGCTTGGCCGGGCTCGTCGCGGTGGGCCTGGCGGTCGGCTTCGCCGTCGGGGTGGCACTGGGCTTTGCCGCGGAGGTCGCCTTGGGGCTGGGAGTGGGCGTCCTGGTGACGGTGCTGGGCACCGGGTCGAGCAACCGGAACTGCACGTCGGTCGGCTCGCCGCCGAACGCAGCGGCCACCACGTGGTAGTAGCCGTTCTCGGCCCAGGACGTCGGGCGGGTGCAGTCGGCGTCGAACCGCAGGCCGTTCCACGGCACCGCAACGCTCACGGGAGTGTCCTTGCGCAGGGTCACCACCTGGCGCGGCACCGCGCCGGAGCACTGCTGGGTGGACCAGATCCGGTCCGGTCCGGAGGTGATCTTCACGACCAGCGAGCGCGCGGACAGCGTCCAGGTGCAGGCCGGTGACTGCTGGGTGGTGAGCGTGGTGGTCACCACCACCGCTCCGCCGGCGTAGGCGGTGCCGCTGACCGAGGGGACCACCACCACGTCGCTGTTCGCGCACGTCCCGGTCGGCTGGGGCAGCGGCGTCGCGACGGCGCCCCTGCCCGCCGCCGCGCCGGACGCGGTGCCGCTGGGGGTGCTGACCGGGGTGCTGGTGGGGCTGGTGGGCGTGGCCTGGCTCGGGTCGGCCGTCGGGCTCGGGCTGCCGGTCGCGGCCGCCGAGGTGGTCCCGGTCTGCGGCGCACCGACGGGCCGGGCGGAGGGGCCGGTGCCGCCACTGGTGCCACCGAGCAGGTGCGCGATGGCGAACACCAGCGCGAGAGCCACCACCACGACGAGCATCCGGCGGGTCCAGTAGACCCGGTGCGGCAGCGGCCCGCGAGGTCGTGTCACAGCGGTCATGCGGCCACCGTAGCCGCGCTCGGTGCCCCGGTCCGGGTGCCACACCGGGGCCGGCGTCCGCTGCCCGGCTAAGGTGACCGCACTGTGCCGGACCCCCTCCCCGGCCCCGTCCCGGGGCTCGACGACCGCGCTCGCGCCGACCTCCACGCCCGCCTGCTCGACTGGTACGACGGGCACGCGCGCGAGCTGCCCTGGAGGGAGCCGACCGCCTCCGCGTGGTCGGTGCTGGTGAGCGAGCTGATGCTGCAGCAGACCCCCGTCGCCCGGGTCCTCCCGGTGCACGAGCAGTGGCTGCAGCGGTGGCCGAAGCCTGCCGACCTCGCGGCGGCGTCCCCCGGCGACGCGGTGAGGGCGTGGGGTCCTCTGGGCTACCCGCGCCGCGCCCTGCGGCTGCACGCCGCGGCGACCGCGATCGTGGAGCGCTTCGCAGGCTCGGTCCCCGCGTCCTACGACGACCTGCTCGGACTTCCCGGGGTCGGCGACTACACGGCGGCGGCGGTGGCGGCCTTCGCCTTCGGCCGCAGGCACGTCGTGCTGGACACCAACGTGCGACGGGTGCTGACCCGGGTGGTCCGCGGCGAGGAGTTCCCGGCGACCGCGGTGACCCGGGTCGAGCGCGACCTGGCCACCACGCTGCTGCCCGTCGACGCGGCCACGGCGGCCACCTGGGCGGTGGCGACCATGGAGCTCGGTGCCCTCGTCTGCGTCGCCGCCCGCCCCCGCTGCGACCGGTGCCCGGTCCGCGACCTGTGTGCGTGGCGCGACGCCGGCTACCCGGCCTACGACGGACCGGCGCGCCGGGGGCAGACCTACGACGGCACCGACCGGCAGTGCCGCGGACGGCTGCTCGGCGTGCTCCGGGACAGCCCGGACCCGATCCACAGGAGTGTGCTCGAGGCGGCCTGGCCAGCCGTCGAGCAGCGCGACCGGTGCCTGCAGTGGCTGGTCGACGACGGACTGGTGGCCCGGTCGTCCGCCGAGACCTACGCGCTGCCCTGACCCCGGCGGCGGATCCGGGACGTGCGCTCAGCCGCCGGCGATCGCAGTGACGGCGTCCGCGAGGTCCCGGACCGCCTGCTCCAGGACGGGGTCGCCGGCGTCGAGCGGCAGGTCGAGCTGGAAGCCCGTGAGCGCCGCATCCAGCAGCGCGGCGGCTCGCGGCGCACGGTCCCGCGGGGTGCCGGAGGCCACCAGGTGGTCGGCGACCGCGGCCACCCACACCCGGTTGGCCTCACGGACCACGCTGGCGTAGGGCTCCTGACCGAACAGGCCGAGGGCGGCCGCCTCGACGTACATCCGCTGGCAGCGCGCCAGCCGGGGCGTGGTCACCGCCGCCCACAGGTCCAGGACGGCGCTGCGCACGTCCGCGCTCGGGGGCAGCGCCCGCAGGTCGAGCACCGAGCGGTCGTTGGAGGTCCGCAGCACGGCGGCGACCAGGTCGTCCTTGCTGTCGAAGTGGTAGAGCAGCATCCGGTCGCTGGTCCCGAGCTCGGCGGCGAGCGGCCGCAGGCTCAGCCCCACCAGGCCGTGCTCGAGCACGTAGTCGGTGGCCGCGTCGGTGAGCCGGTCACGGCGTCCGAGCTCTTGGACCATTGCGTCTCCTCCCCCTCGCGCGGCAGGTCGACGCACAGTGTAGCGACTGCTACAGTCATCGTTGTGTAGCAGACGCTACAGATGGCGGGTGGACCGGATGCTCGGCGCGTGGCTGATGTTGGTGTCGGCGATCACGGTGGAGGTCGGCGCGACCGCCGCCCTGCCGCGCACCCATGGCTTCCGCGACCTGGGCTGGACCGCGGCGGTGCTGAGTGGCTATGCGCTGTCGATCTGGCTGATGGCGGTGGTGATCCGGCAGATCCCCGTCTCGGTGACCTACGCCGTGTGGTCCGGTGCCGGCACAGCCGGGATCGCCCTGGTCGGCGTGGTGCTCCTCGACGAGTCGTGGGACGCGCTCAAGGGAGTCGCCCTGCTGCTGATCATCGGCGGCGTGCTGATCTTGAACCTGCACGGCGCGCACTGAGGCGTCCCCCGCCGCGCGTCACATCGAGCGGCCGACGACCGGGTTGAGCTCCGAGGCGGCCACCCCGCCCGGCTCGACTCCGGGCAGGAACTCCCGCCACGTCCCGCTCACCAGGGTCGGCGCGGCGATCACCCGGGCCCCGTCGGCGTAGTACGTCGTGGCCAGCGCCCGGCGCGGCTGCGTGGTGTGGTTCGGGCCGGCGGTGTGGAAGCACAGCGCGGAGTGGAAGGACACCTCTCCGACCGCGAACGGCCCGGCCTCGACGGCGACCCCCCGCTCGGCGAAGCGGGTGGCGACGGCGGCGTCGTACGTCGTGCCGACCTTGTCGAACTCCAGGTCGGCCACCTCCTCACGCACCTGGCGGCCGCGGGCGAAGGACAGCGGCCCCATCCGGCCCGGGACCGCGGAGACCGGGACCCAGGCGGTGACCGCCTGCACCGTGTCGAGAGGGAAGTGCTCGGCGTCGTGGTGCCAGGGCGTGCGCCCGCAGCCGGGCTCCTTGGACAGCGCGTTGTCGTGGTAGACCCGCACCGCCGGCTCCCCGAGCAGCGCCGCCGCCAGGTCGCCGATCCGGGGGGACAGGGCGACGCTGCGCATCAGGTCGTCGTGCAGCCACATCTGCTCCAGCGCGGTGAACCGACCGGCGACGTCGTCGCCGTGCTCGGCCCTCAGCAGCTGCTCGAGGCGCTCGGCGAGCCGACGGACCACCGCCGGGGACAGGACCCCCGGCAGCTTGACGAACGCCTGGCGCTGAAACTGCTCGCGCAGCGCCGTGCGCT
>JBDTXF010000347.1:0-4135 GCA_040006355.1 Nocardioidaceae bacterium
CGTACGCCGGCATCCCGCACCGGTTCGAGGCCGGCACGCCGCCGATCGTCGAGGCGGTGGGACTCGGTGCCGCCGTCGACTACCTCGCGGCGATCGGGATGGACCACGTGCGCGCCCACGAGGAGGCGATCACCCGCTATGCGCTGGAGGGTCTCGCGACCGTCGGCGGGCTGCGGGTCCTCGGCCCCCAGCGGGCCGAGCTCCGCGGTGGGGCGATCTCCTTCGAGATCGACGGCATCCACCCGCACGACGTCAGCCAGGTGCTGGACAGCCGCGGGATCGCCGTGCGCGCCGGGCACCACTGCGCCAAGCCGGCGCACAAGCGGTTCGGGGTGCAGAGCTCGACCCGGATGTCGTCGTACCTCTACACGACGCCCGGTGAGATAGACGCACTGGTCGAGGGGTTGGAGTACACCAAGAAGTACTTCAAGGTGGACTGAGGACCTGATGACGACGGCAGATCTTGACTCGCTGTACCAGGAGATCATCCTGGATCACTACAAGAACCCGCACCATGCCGGGCTGCGCGACCCCTTCGAGGCCGAGGTGCACCACGTCAACCCGACCTGTGGCGACGAGGTCACCCTGCGCGTGCACCTCTCCGACGACGCCGACCCGGTGGTCACCGACGTGTCGTACGACGCCGAGGGCTGCTCGATCAGCCAGGCCGCGACGTCGGTGATGACCGATCTGGTGATCGGCAAGCCGCTCACCGAGGCGCTCGCCGTGCACGAGAGCTTCCTGGCCCTGATGCAGGGTCGCGGAGGCGTCGAGCCCGACGAGGAGGTGCTCGAGGACGCGATCGCGTTCGCGGGCGTCGCCAAGTTCCCCGCGCGCGTCAAGTGCGCCCTGCTGTCCTGGATGGCCTGGAAGGACGCGGCGGCACAGATCGTCGCCGCGTCGGGCACTCCGACCACCACCCATGAGGAGATCCGATGACGACCGAGCAGGGCCACACGCCCGACCACAGCGACCTGCCCGAGGTGGACATCGCCGCCGCCGGCTCCACGATGACGGTGAGCAAGGACGAGGTCACCGAGGCGATGAAGGACGTCGTCGACCCCGAGCTCGGGATCAACGTGGTCGACCTCGGCCTGGTCTACGACGTGCATCTCGACCAGGGCAGCAACGTCGTGCTCGACATGACGCTGACCTCGGCGGCCTGCCCGCTGACCGACGTGATCACCGACCAGACCCACCAGGCGCTCGAGGGCATCGTCAACGACGTCACCATCAACTGGGTCTGGATGCCGCCGTGGGGCCCGGACAAGATCACCGACGACGGCCGCGAGATGCTGCGCGCCCTCGGTTTCAACGTCTGAGCGCCGAGGGGTCAGGAGCTCACGGGATTCAGCGGCGTGTCGGGGAGCTCATGACCCCTCGCCACATCCTGGTGCCGGCCGACCGATGGGTCCGCTGGTGCGAGAACTTCGCTGCCCGGCACGGTGTCGCGACCCTCACGGTGGCCGACGGTGAGCTGCGCGTCTCGGCGCCGGACGGATCGGCAGCGGCAGCCCGACTGCCGTTCGCGCATCTGTACGACGGCTCGCCCGATCCCGTGGTCTTCGCCGCGGCGGTCGAGGTCCCCGCGCGGTGGGGGGTCCTGCTGGTCCGCAAGGGCGGCTTCGCCGTCGCCACCGTCACGGGGGACCGGGTCGCGGAGTCCAAGGTCGGGCAGCGGCACGTCCAGGGCCGCACCAAGGCCGGCGGCCAGAGCCAGCAGCGATTCGCCCGGCGCCGTGACAACCAGGCCCGCCAGGCCTACGAGGCGGCCGCCGAGCACGCCGCGCGCATTCTGACCGGGGACCTGTCCGCGCTGGTGTGCGGCGGGGACCGCACGGCGATCGAGCAGGTCCTCGAGGACCCCAGGCTCCGACGCCTCGTCTCGCTGCGGGTCGAGCCCTGGCTCGCCGTACCGGATCCCCGCAGGGCGGTGCTCGACCAGGCCGTGGTCGACGCGCTGTCGGTGGCGGTGAGCGTCACCGACCCCGGCTGACCTCGCCGGCCGGGCGACCACTCACCCAACGCCGTCAGGTCCGGGGCGACGTCCCCAGGCTGTCGAGCGCGGTCAGGTCGTCCTCGGTCAGCTCGAAGCCGCCGACGTCGGCGTTGGACGCGATCCGGTCGGCGTTGCGTGACTTGGGGATCACCACCACCCCGTGCTGGAGGTGCCAGCGGATGATCACCTGAGCCGTCGTACGCCCGAGGCGCTCGGCGACCTCGACGATCGCAGGGTGGACGAGGGTCCCACCGCGGAGTGCGCTGTAGCCCTCGAGGGCGACACCGCGGCTGCGGTGCTGCTCGACCACCTCCCGGTCGTAGAGAAGGGGGCTCCACTCGATCTGGTTGACCGCGGCGATGTTGCCGGTGGCGTCCTTCAGCTGGTCGAGCAGATCGGTGTCGAAGTTGCTGACCCCGATGTCGAGGGCCAGCCCTGCATCGCGGGCCTCCACGAACGCCCGCCAGATGTCCACGTCGGCGCCACCGCCCGCGGGCCAGTGGATGAGCCAGAGGTCGACGTGGTCGGTGCCGAGCATGTCGAGGCTGGCGCGCAGGGTGTCGAGCTCCTGACCGGCCCGGTTCGGCGGGCACTTGGTGGTCACGAACACCTCGTCGCGCGCCACCCCGCTGTCGGCCAGCGCGCGGCCGACCTCGGCCTCGTTGCCGTAGACGGTCGCGGTGTCGAGGTGGCGATAGCCGGCCGCGAGCGCGGCCGAGGTGGCCCGGACCGCGTCGTCGCCCTTGATCTGCCAGGTGCCGAAGCCGAGCAGCGGCATCTGGGCGCCCTGGCTGAGGGTGACGGTGTCGGTCGGGAGCTGGAGATCGGTCATGGCGCCAGGCTAGAGGGACTCTCCTGAGACCCCCCGGCCCCCTCCCCGGTCCCCCTCCCCGGGCGGCCGGGGCGGCGCACCGATCACTAACTGGCTAACAGCGGAGCTCAAACGGGGCCGAAATCATCCCCCTGTTAGCCAGTTAGTGAAGGACACCGCAACCGAAGAGGCCGAAGCGCCGGGTGAGGAGGGCGAGGTCAGGCGGACTCGGCGTACGGCGCCGGGGTGAGCCGCTCCATCGGCTGGCCCGAGCCGGTGGCCAGGAGGCCGCGCAGGCTGTCCTGGAGGAAGAACGTCCAGGCGTCGAGGCAGACCTCGAAGCACTCGTACGCCGGCACCAGGCCGAGGTGGCTGAACCTGATCTCCGACCCGTCGGCCGTGGGCGCGATCTCGAAGACGATCCGGGTGTCGGTCCACTCCGCCTGGTCGTCGATGAAGCTCATCCAGTTGTCGAGGACGTGCCAGGCGACCCGCTGGCCAGGCACCAGCTCGGTGACCCGGATCTGCGCCCGATGGACGTTCACGCCCTCGTGGTTGCCGCGGTAGGCGAACTCCGCGTCGAGGGTGTCCGTAGGCCCGTCGACGTCCTGCGACCACCAGGCGCGGACGTCGTTGATCGCGGCGAACGCCGCCTCCGGAGTCGCCGGCACCGAGATCGTGGTGCGATAGCCGTGCTCGTTCATGGTGTGCTCACTTCCAGGATGGGAGTCCGGCGACCTCCTGGCCACCTGCAACAAGATAGTTGCACATCCCGGCTGCGCAATGCAACTCATGAGTTGCAGGAGGCAGAGCGAACAGGGGTCAGCCGAGACCGAGCGTGGCGCCGGTCTGAGCCGGGCCGTCGGCGCCGGCCGACGTCGTACGCCGCGACCGGCGCAGCACGAGCCCGGTGATGGCGATCACCAGGATCGTCACCCCCAGCATCATCGTCGCCAGTGCGTTGACCGCCGGGGTGATCCCGAACCGGACCGCGGAGTAGAGCACGATCGGCCAGGTGTTGGTGGTGCCGTTGGTGAACGCCGGCAGGACGTAGTCGTCGAACGAGAAGGTGAACGACAGCAGCGTCGCGGCGACGATCGCCGGCAGCAGTCGGGGCAGCGTGATCTGCCGGAACGTCGACAGCCGGCCGGAGCCGAGGTCGTAGCCGGCCTCCTCCAACGTGTCGCCCATGCCGACGAAGCGCGCGCGGATGATCAACATCGCCAGCGATGCCCCGAAGACCACCTGCCCGAGGAAGATCGTCCACGAGCCGAGAGGCGGGAAGAACGGCACGTAGCGGGGCAGCTGCACGAAGAAGATCAGCG
>JBDTXF010000348.1:0-4132 GCA_040006355.1 Nocardioidaceae bacterium
CCGTTGCTGATGAAGGTCTTGCTGCCGTTGAGCACGTAGTGGTCGCCCTTGTCGACGGCGCTCGTGCGGATCCCCTGCAGGTCGCTGCCGGCGCCGGGCTCGGTCATCGCGATGGCGGTGATCGTCGCACCGCTCACGCAGCCGGGCAGCCATCGCTGCTTCTGCTCCTCGGTCCCGAGACTGCTGAGGTAGGGCACGATGATGTCGGTGTGCACCGGGAAGCCGGGGCCGTGAGCGCCTGCCCTGGTCAGCTCCTCGGCGAGCACGAGGTGGTAGCGGAAGTCCCTGACTCCGGGGCCGCCGTAGGCCTCGTCGACGTCGAAGCAGAGTAGGCCCTGCGCCCCGGCGCGGGTCCACACCTCGCGGCTGACCTGGCCGTCGGCCTCCCACTGCTCGTGGTGCGGGGCGACCTCCCTCTCGATGAAGGACCGGACCGTACGCCGGAACGCCTCGTGCTCGGCCTCCAGGATCGGCCGGTCGCTCACGACACCCACTCCTTGAGCCGCGAGACCAGCTCGGCCGCATCGCCGCCGTCGGCGGGGGCCGGCACGACCTGCAGGTTGGTGACGCCTGCCTCCGCGAAGGCGGCGATGCGCTCCTTGACGTAGGACTCCGGCCCGACCAGGTTGCACATCTCGAGGAGCTCGACCGGGACGATGGCCTCCGCGTCGCGCTTGTTGCCGCCGAGGTACATCTCCTGGATCTGGGCGGCCTCCTTCTCGAAGCCGTACTCGCACGCCAGGGTGTTGTAGAAGTTCTTGCCCTTGGCACCCATCCCGCCGACGTAGAGCGCGACGGTGGGCCTGACCAGGTCGAGCATCGCCTTGACGTCCTCGCCGACGGTGACCATGCCGCCGGCGACGACCTCGAGCGGGCCCAGGGTGTCGGGTCGTCTGGCCCGCCCGGCGGCCAGGGCGTCGCCCCACACGTCGTGCGCCCGCTCGGGGGCGAACAGGAAGGGCAGCCAGCCGTCGGCGTACTCCGCGGTGCCCTCGACGTTCTTCTGGCCCAGGGCGGCGACATAGATCGGGACGACCGGTCGCTCCGGCTTGGTGAGCATCTTCAGCGGCTTGCCGAGCCCGGTGCCCTGTCCCTCGGGCAGCGGCAGGTGGAAGATCCTGCCGTCGTACTCCAGGCGCTCGCGTCGCAGCGCCATCCGGACGATGTCGACGACCTCGCGGGTGCGGCCCAGCGGCTTGTCGTAGGGGAGGCCGTGCCAGCCCTCGATCACCTGCGGCCCCGATGCGCCGAGCCCGAGGATCGCGCGCCCGCCGCTGACGTTGTCGAGGCCGGCGGCGGTCTGCGCGAGGGCGCCGGGTGTGCGCGAGTAGACGTTGAGGATGGCCGCGCCGATCTCCACCGTCTCGGTCTTGGCGGCCAGGTAGCCCATCAGCGTGGGGGAGTCGAAGCCGTAGGCCTCCGCGACCCAGATCGTGTCGAGCCCCGCCTTCTCCAGCGCGGCCACCTGGTCGGCGGCCTCCCGCGGGTTGCCGGAGTACATCAGCGGGGTCGAGAGCTTCATGGGGTCCTTCACGGGCTCGGAGACGTCGGGCACTACCGTGACAGTATCGCTGTCAGGATTTCAAGGGCGACCCGACGATGACCCCGGAGGAGCACGAGTGACGACGTACGACATCGCGGTGGTGGGCGGCACCGGTCCGCAGGGCAGGGGCCTCGCCTACCGCTGGGCACGCCACGGGCACCGGGTGGTGATCGGCTCCCGGTCGGCCGAGCGCGCGGAGGGGACGGCCGCGGAGATCGTCTCCCGGTTGCCCGACGCGTCGGTGTCGGGGGCCACCAACGCGGACGCTGCCGCAGGCGCGCAGGTCGTCGTCCTGGCGGTGCCCTACGACGGCCACGACGAGCTGGTCAGCGGACTCGCCGGGGAGCTCGCCGGCAAGGTGGTGGTCTCCTGCGTCAACCCGCTGGGCTTCGACAGCCACGGCCCCTACGGCCTCGACGTCCCCGGGGGCAGTGCCGCCGAGACGGCCGCCGCGCTGGTCCCCGATGCACGCCTGGTCGGCGGCTTCCACCACGTGTCGGCCGCGACGCTGTGGGGGGACCGGGACTACCTCGACCACGAGGACGTGCTGGTCTGCGGTGACGACGCGGACGCGAAGTCGGTGGTGATGGAGCTGGCCCGGGCCGTCACCTCCCGCGACGGTGTCGACGCCGGCAGGCTGCGCATCGCCCGGCAGCTGGAGCCGTGGACGGCGGTGCTGATCAGCATCAACAAGCGCTACAAGATCCGGTCCGGCACCTCGATCTCGGGCCTACCCACCAGCTGACCCGGTAGTGGTCATCGTCAAGAAGACGTAGGCCCCCTCGTCCCAGCTGTCGTCGCCTTCGTCCGGCCACTCTGGTCGGATCGAGGTCCAGACGTCAGGGGGTGTCGCATGCGAGCAGGTCCACTGGTGGTCCTCAGTGTGCTGGTCGTGCCCGCCGCGCTCCTGGCGGCGCCGAGCGTGGCCGGCCAGGCGGTGGGGCGGGTCCAGGTGGTGCAGGCCGACCCGGGTGTGCGGGTGGACGTGAGCGTGGACGGACGGGCTCGTGACCGGCACGTCGGCGTGGGCGCCGTCCTCGGCCCCTACGCGCTCACCCCCGGCCGGCATGCGGTCGCCTTCGTCGACGGCTCCGGGCGCCGCATGACGACCACCGTGACGGTGCGTCCCGGGTCCAGCAGCGACGTGGTGCTGCACCGGCCGGCCGCGGTGTCCGGGGGGCCGGTGATCAACGTCTACCGGACGCCACGGGCCCCGATCGGCCCCGGCAAGGCGCGCGTGCTGGTCGCGCACACCGCGACGGTGGCCCCGGCCGACGTGCGCGTGGACGGCGTCACGGTCTTCACCGACATCGCCAACGGCGAGTACGCGCAGGCCGACGTCCCGGCCGGCACGCATCGGGTTGCCCTGCTGCCCACCGGCCGCGCCCGCCCGGCCCTGCTCGGACCGCTGACGGTGCGGCTGGCGCCGCGGACGGTCACCATGGTCTACGCCGTCGGCCGGCCGTCGAGCGGGTCGATGAGGGTGATCACCCACGTGGCCCGCATCGTGGGGGACGACACCGTGGTCCCGGACACCATCGACACCGGCTCCGCCGGTCTGGCCGCCGGCCTGCCGGTCACCGGGTTCGGCCGACGGGCCGGATGAGCGTCGGCCCCCGGACCACGGTGCTGCTGGTGGCAGCCCTGCTCGGGACCCTGCTGGTGGCCGGAGCGGCGCTGGCGGCGACCCGGCTGGGGGCGAGCCCCGCCGCCCCGCACGCTGGTGGCGAACGGACAGTCGCTGCGGGCCGCACTCCCACCCCGCTCGTGCTCGCGGCCCGGCCCGCCCGGCGCGCCGGCTCGGTCCCGGTCCCGGAACGACCGGACTCGGCACGGCTCCCCAGCGGCCGGGTGGTGCCGGTGCGGGCGGTGAGCACCCGCCCCGACGCGATGCTCGACGTGCCCGGTGACATCGAGGTGGCCGGATGGTGGCGCGGCGGCTCACGGCTGGGCGACCCGTTCGGCTCGACGCTGATCGCCGCGCACGTCGACTCCACCACCCAGGGTCTGGGGCCGTACGCCGAGCTGCTGTCGGTCCGCCCCGGGCAGCGGGTGACGGTGACCTCGCGGCACCTCGAGCAGGACTTCGTGATCCGGTCCCGGCAGCTGGTGCGTCAGGGGTCTCTGGCGCACGACCGCTGGATCTACGCACCGACCGGCCGGCGCCGGCTGACGCTGGTCACCTGCGCGCCGCCGTACGTCCGCAGCCGCGGGGGCTACCAGAACCTGGCCGTCGTGACCGCGGTCCCGCTGAGCGACCCTGCACCGAGGAGCCCCCGATGAAGCGACTGCCGACCCGGCCGCCGACGACGACGCCCTGGGGTGGGGACGACGGGGACGGCGGGCCGCCACCCTCGCTCGAGGCGCTGCTGGACGACCCGCCGCCGCCCCGTCCGCGCCGCACCCGACGACCGGAGCTCGCAACGGTGCTCCTGGGGCTGCTCGTCCTGGTGGTGCTGGCGCTCAGCACCGCGGCGTTCGTGCGGTCTCAGGCGGGGGACCGCACCACCGTCGGCCCGGGTCCCGTGGGGGCCGGGCCGCGGGCGGCGGGGACGGGCGTGCCTACGGCGCTCCCGGAGGTGGGGACCT
>JBDTXF010000349.1:0-4117 GCA_040006355.1 Nocardioidaceae bacterium
TCGGAGGTGGGGGAGTACTGACCCTTGGTCAGGCCGTAGATCCGGTTGTTGAACAGCAGGATCGTCATGTTCACGTTGCGGCGCAGTGCGTGGATCAGGTGGTTGCCGCCGATCGAGAGCGCGTCCCCGTCACCGGTGACCACCCAGACCGAGAGATCCTCGCGGCTGGTCGCGAGACCGGTCGCGATGGCCGGCGCCCGGCCGTGGATCGAGTGCATGCCGAACGTGTCGAGGTAGTAGGGGAACCGCGACGAGCAGCCGATGCCGGAGACGAAGACGATGTTCTCGCGCTTGAGGCCGAGGCCGGGAAGGAACCCCTGCACGGCGGCCAGCACGGCGTAGTCGCCGCAGCCGGGGCACCAGCGGACCTCCTGGTCGGAGGTGAACTCCTTGCGGTTCTGCGGGGTGTCCGTGGTGGGGACGCCGGCGAGACCCGGGAAGGGAAGCAACTCTGTCATCGGGTGATCTCCTTGGTGATCGCCTCGGCGAGCTCGGCAGCGCGCAGGGGAAGACCGCGGACGTGGTTGTAGCCGACCACGTCGACGAGGTACTTCGCGCGGAGCAGCATCGAGAGCTGGCCGAGGTTCATCTCGGGGACGATGACGCGCTCGTAGCGACCGAGCACCTCACCGAGGTCGGACGGGAAGGGGTTGAGATGGCGGAGGTGGGCCTGGGCGACCGGGTGGCCGGACTGCCGGACCTGCCGACAGGCGGCACCGATCGGACCGTACGTCGACCCCCACCCGATCACCAGCACCGTGGCCTCGCCCGAGGGGTCCTCGACCTCCATCGGCTCGATGTCCTGGGCGATCCGGGCCACCTTGGCGGCCCGGGTGCGGACCATGAAGTCGTGGTTGGCCGGGTCGTAGGAGATGTTGCCGTGCCCCTCCCCCTTCTCGAGGCCGCCGATGCGGTGCTCGAGACCGGGCGTGCCCGGGACCGCCCATGGCCGGGCGAGGGTGTCCTCGTCACGGAGGTAGGGCCAGAACTCGTCCTTCCCCTTCTCCGTCGTGTGGTTCGTCGCGGTGGCGAAGTCCGGGTCGATCACCGGCAGGTCGGCGACGTCAGGGATCTTCCACGGCTCCGAGCCGTTGGCGAGGTAGCCGTCGGAGAGCAGCAGCACCGGGGTGCGGTAGGTGACCGCGATCCGGGTCGCCTCGATGGCGGCGTCGAAGCAGTCGCCGGGCGATCGCGGCGCGACGATGGGCACCGGTGCCTCACCGTTGCGGCCGAACATGGCCTGCAGCAGGTCGGCCTGCTCGGTCTTGGTGGGCAGCCCGGTCGAGGGGCCGCCGCGCTGCACGTCGACGATGAGCATCGGCAGCTCCATCATCACCCCGAGCCCGATCGTCTCGGACTTGAGCGCCAGCCCGGGACCGGAGGTGGTGGTGACCCCCAGTGCGCCCCCGAACGCAGCACCGAGGGCGGCGCCGACACCGGCGATCTCGTCCTCGGCCTGGAAGGTGGTCACGCCGAAGCGCTTGTGCTTGCTCAGCTCGTGCAGGATGTCGGAGGCCGGGGTGATCGGGTAGGAGCCCAGGAACAGCGGCAGCCCCGACTGGGTGGCGCCGGCGATCAGTCCGTAGGACAGCGCCAGGTTGCCGGTGATGTTGCGGTAGGTGCCCGAGGCCATCGGGGCGGGCTTGATCTCGTACTGCACGACGAAGGCCTCGGTGGTCTCACCGAAGAACCAGCCTGCCTTGAACGCAGTGACGTTGGCGTCGCGGATGTCGGGCGCCTTGGCGAACCGCCGCTCGAGGAAGGAGATCGTCGACTCCGTGGGGCGGCCGTACATCC
The DNA here is from genome assembly GCA_040006355.1 of Nocardioidaceae bacterium. Lineage (GTDB taxonomy): Bacteria > Actinomycetota > Actinomycetes > Propionibacteriales > Nocardioidaceae > Nocardioides_B. Next base: position 1,798 of record JBDTXF010000349.1, read on the forward strand.
AGGACAGCAGACCCAGCGCGAACATGTTCTTGGCGCGGCTGGCGTCCTTGCGGCTCAGCCCGAACTCCTCGACGGCCTTGACGGTCATGTCGGTCAGCTCGAAGGCGTGCACGTCGTACCCGGCGAGCGAGTCGTTGTCCAGGGGGTTCTCGGCGTAGCCGGCCTTGGTGAGGTTGCGGGTGGTGAAGTCGTGGGAGTCCACGATCACGGTCGCGCCCTGCTTGATGTCGGCGAGGTTCGCTCGCAGGGCCGCGGGGTTCATCGCGACCAGCACGTCGGGGGCGTCACCGGCGGTGAGGATGTCGTGGTCGGCGAAGTGCACCTGGAACGACGACACGCCGGGCAGGGTGCCCTGGGGCGCCCGGATCTCCGCGGGGAAGTTGGGCAGCGTCATCAGGTCGTTGCCGAAGCTCGCGGTCTCCTGGGTGAACCGGTCCCCGGTGAGCTGCATGCCGTCGCCGGAGTCGCCCGCGAACCGGATGATCACGCGGTCCAACTGCTTGACCTGCTTGCTCACGCGTCGTCGCCTTCCTTCCACCTGGCTTCGGAGCACCTCTCGAGATAAGGGTGCCCTGACCTGTCCATGCTACGGCGGCGCATGCCTGGAAGCCCGCCAGGTCCGGATGGCGGGGTGCCCCGACGTGTGACTCGTGACACGCCCGGCCGCTCAGTGGACAGGATGTGGTCTACAAAGGCAGTAAAATCAACTAATCTAAGCGACTTAGATAGTCGCGCATCCCGAGTGAGCGACCCGGAGACAGGAACGAGTCAGACATGAGCAGCAAGTCCAAGGCCGTCGTGGTCATCGGCACCGTCGTCGCCATGATGGCGCTCGCCGCGTGCGGTGGCAGCAGCTCGGGAGCCTCGAGCAGCGGCAAGGCCGTCAGCGTGGTCGGCTTCTCCATCCTCGAGCAGCCGAACAAGAAGGTCATCGCGGACTTCAACAAGACCAGCGGCGGCAAGGGCGTGACCTTCCAGCAGTCCTACGGCGCCTCGGGTGACCAGAGCCGCGCGGTGCTCGGTGGTCAGAGGGCCGACATCGTGCACCTGTCCCTCGAGCCTGACGTGCAGAAGCTCGTCGACGCCAAGCTGGTGTCCCCGGACTGGGACAAGACAGCCACCAAGGGCGTCCTCACCCAGTCGGTGGTGGTGATCGTCGTCCGCAAGGGCAACCCCAAGCACATCAAGACCTGGGACGACCTGGTCAAGCCGGGGATCAAGATCATCACCCCGAACCCGTCCTCCTCCGGCTCGGCGAAGTGGAACATCCTCGCCGCCTACGGGCACGTGCTCGCCAACGGTGGCTCGCAGTCGGATGCCGAGGACTACCTGAAGAAGTTCTTCGGCAACGTGGCGGCCCTCCCGGGCAGCGGTCGCGACGCGACCACGGCCTTCCAGGGCGGCAACGGCGATGTGCTCCTGTCATATGAGAACGAGGCGATCCTCGCACGGCAGAGCGGCGCGGATCTCGACTACATCGTCCCGGACCAGGACCTGCTGATCCAGAACCCGGGCGCGGTCACCACCACGGCCAGCGCGAGCGCGAAGCAGTTCCTCACCTTCCTCACCGGCAAGACGGCGCAGGCCGACTACGCCGAGGAGGGCTTCCGCCCGCTGGGCATCAGCGCGCCGACCGACGTCAAGGGGGCGAACGACCCGAGCAACCCCTACCCCGTCCCGGCGAAGCTGCTCACCATCGACAGGGACTTCGGTGGCTGGTCCTCTGCCAACGCGAAGTTCTTCGACGAGAACAAGGGCATCGTCACGCTGATCCAGAAGCAGACGGGCAAGCAGTAGATGGCGCTCTCCACCGCAGCACCGGGCCGAGCGGCGCGCAAGCGCCGCTCGGCCCGGGCGGGCTCCCTCTCGGTCGCCTCCGGCCTCGGGCTGGGGGTGGCCCTGCTGTGGTTCAGCCTGCTGGTGCTTATCCCGCTCGCCATGGTCGTCGCGAGCGCGGGCAAGGACGGCTTCGGCGGCTTCCTCGACGTGATCACCAACTCCCAGACGCTGTCCGCGGTCGAGCTGACGGTGGTGCAGGCCCTGCTGGTCACGGTCGTCAACGTCGTGATGGGCACCGTCATCGCCTGGGTGCTGGTCCGTGACCGCTTCCCCGGCAAGGAGATCCTCAACGTCGTCATCGACATCCCCTTCGCGCTGCCCACGATCGTGGCCGGCCTGGTGCTGCTCTCGCTCTACGGCCCGCGGAGCCCGCTGCACGTCGACGTCGCCAACACGCGCTACGCGGTGTTCCTCGCGCTGGCGTTCGTGACCCTGCCGTTCGTCGTACGCACGGTGCAGCCAGTGCTCGAGGAGCTCGAGG
>JBDTXF010000350.1:0-4116 GCA_040006355.1 Nocardioidaceae bacterium
ACGACCGACTCTTTGTCCATCACGTTCTGCACCGAGTTCAGCTGGCCGGTGAGCGCCGCGGGGTCCTGGGTGGTCAGCACCATCGACAGGCCCATCAGGGAGGGATCCCCGGTCTGGTAGTTCGTCACCACGATCTGGCCGAGGGTGTCCTGCTGCTCGACGATCTTCTGTCGGCCGCCCACCACCTCGGAGGCTGCCTGGCGCAGGCGCGCCTCGGCGGCGGTGAGCCGCTCGGCCAGCTGCCGGTCGACCACCTGGGCCGCGGACAGCTGTCCGCGGGTGTCGGCGAGGTGGGCGCGCGCCGAGCCGAGCTGGGTGCGTGCCGACTCGAGTGCGGCGGCGGCGTCGCGGACCTGGGCGCTGGACTCGTCGAGGTCGTCGTGGGCGCCGGAGATCCTCTGCTCGATCCTGTGCTTCTTGGCCTTCAGGTCATCGGCGTGCGCCAGCGGCGAGACGGCGCCGGCGAGCAGCATCACGCCGGCCGCAAGGACGGCCGTCGCGCGCGCAGGAGCGATGCAGGGGAAGGTGCGAGCCACCGAGCTGCCTTAGGGGTCGTCGGGGGGAAGAGGCAGTTCGACGGTAACGCACGAGGATCACACTTTGAGGTATTTCCGGGTCATCACGAGCGTCGGGACCAGGGTCAGGGCCAGCCCGATCGCGGCGATGTAGCCGATCGCCGAGACGGCGTTCCCCCAGTCGATCCAGGCCACGATGTTCGACGAGGGCCGCAGGGTGCGGTAGATGACGACGTACATGAAGAGGACCAGCGAGCCGGCTGCGAGCGCCACCCCCACCACGGCGGCCACCAGCGACTCCATCAGGAACGGCAGCTGGATGTAGAGGCTGGACGCACCGACCAGCCGCATGATCCCGATCTCGCGGCGACGAGCGAAGGCGGCGAGCCGGATCGTGTTGCCCACCTGGAGGATCGCGGCGACCACCAGGAACGCCGCGACGGCCAGCGCTCCCCACTTCATCACGCTCATCCAGAAGTAGATCGGCTTGAGGACCTGGCGCAGGTCGCGGACCGTGTTCACCCCCGCCAGCCCCTGCACGGCGCTCTTGACGCCCTGGAACTTCTCGGGGTCCTTCAGCTGGACCCAGTAGGACTCCTGCATGTCAGAGGGCTTGATCGAGTCGTAGACCTTGCGCTCGGTGCCGTTGCCGGACACGTAGGCCTCGCGGAACTTGTCATAGGCCTGCTGCTTGGTCTGCAGCCGGTAGGAGTCGACCTCGCCGCTGGTCGAGAGCACCCGCTGGATCGAGGCCTTCTGCGCCCCGGTCACCTCGCCGTTGAGGCAGTTCGCGGTGGCGGAGTTCTGGTTGCAGAGGAAGACCGTGATCTGCAGCTTGCTCCCCCAGTAGTCCTCCGCCTTGTGCGCCTGCGCGTTGAGCAGCAGGCCCATGCCCACCAGGGTCAGGGAGACGAAGATCGTGACGATGACGGCGATCGTCATCGAGAGGTTGCGCTTGAGCCCGTTGCCGAGCTCGGAGAACACATAGGTCAGCTGCATGCGGCGTCGATCTCCTGTGATCGGGTGGTGCTCGGGCGGGGGGTGCTCGGGTGGTGGGTGGGGGGGTGCTCGGGTGGTGGGTGGGGGGGTGCTCGGGTGGTGGGTGGGTCGCTGCCCCGAGTCAGTGCTGGTAGCCGTAGACGCCGCGCGACTGGTCGCGCACCACGGCCCCGTTGGACAGCTCGATGACGCGCTTGCGCATCTGGTCGACGATGCCGGCGTCGTGGGTGGCCATCAGCACCGTGGTGCCGGTCCGGTTGATCCGGTCCAGCAGCTTCATGATGCCCACCGAGGTGTTCGGGTCGAGGTTGCCGGTGGGCTCGTCTGCGATCAGGATCATCGGCCGGTTGACGAACGCCCGGGCGATCGCCACCCGCTGCTGCTCACCGCCGGAGAGCTCATCGGGCATCCGACCGCCCTTGCCCTCCAGCCCGACCATCTCGAGGGTCTCCGGGACCACCTTGTTGATGTGGGAGCGCGGCTTGCCGATCACCTGGAGCGCGAAGCCGACGTTCTCCGACACCGTCTTGTTGGGCAGCAGCCGGAAGTCCTGGAACACGGTGCCGATCGTGCGCCTGAGCGCAGGCACCTTCCAGCCCGCCAGCCGGTCGATCTCCTTGCCCGCGACGTAGACCCGGCCGCTGGACGGGCGTGCCTCACGCAGGACCAGCCGCAGGAACGTGGACTTGCCGGAGCCGGACGCGCCGACGAGGAACACGAACTCGCCCTTCTCGATGTCGACGGTCACCTTGTCGAGCGCAGGACGGGCCGTCCCGGCGTACAGCTTGGAGACGTTCTCGAATCGGATCACGGGGGTGCGCTCCGGCCAGGCTCGGGGACAGGGGCAGACGACATCCGGCCAACAGCCGAGTCTAGGCGACGATCACCGGCCGACCGCACCACCGGGCGTCCTCGGTGTTTCGCATAGGTTGGTCGCCATGTCCGACCTCCGCCGCACCGGGCGCCTCGCGCTCGCCGTGCTGGTGGTGTTCGCGGCCGTCGCGGTGGTCGTCGGGGTCCTGCTCACCCGATCGGACCACGGGGGCATCTCGGCCGGCCCGAGCCGCCCCCCTATCCCCTCCCCGAGCCCGGACCTCTCGGCCTTGGCGATCGAGCGGGCGCCGTTCTGCGACCGGCTGGACAAGGGTGACGTGCGCGAGGCCCTCGCCGCTCCCGTCACCGGCGCCGACAGCTACCGCAGCGGCGAGCGGGTCCTGGTGGCACCGGGCGTGGCGGACATCGCGCACGAGCTCGACTGCACCTTCCACGCGCTGACCGGGGTCGAGGCCCGCGTCTGGGTCTTCGCCCAGCCGGTGACCCGGTCGACGGCGGTCCGCACCGCCCGCGACGTACGTCGTGCCCGCGGCTGCCGCCCGCTGACGGGAGCGCCGGCCTACGGCACCCCGTCGGGGAGCACGGTGTGCCCGGCCCCGACGCCCTACGGGCAGCAGGTGACCCTGCGGGGACTGTTCGGGGACGCGTGGCTCTCCTGCCAGCTGACCACTTCCGGCACCGAGCCGAGGGCCGAGGTGGTCACCCGGGCCGAGCGCTGGTGCGTGCAGGTCGCGACGACGCTGGGCTCGCGGCCCTAGCGCGACGCCGTGGCGGCGTGGTCCGCTCCTCGGCGCCACCGGATGCCGGCCTCGAGGAACGGGTCGATGTCGCCGTCGAAGACCGCCTGCGGGTTGCCCGTCTCGTAGTCGGTGCGGAGGTCCTTGACCAGCTGGTAGGGGTGCAGCACGTAGTTGCGCATCTGGTCGCCCCACGAGCCCTGCACGTCGCCGCGCAGCTCGTCGAGCTCGGCGCGCTCCTCGGCCTTCTTCACCGCCAGCAGCTTGGCCTTGAGGATCACCATCGCGCTGGCCTTGTTCTGCAGCTGGGACTTCTCGTTCTGGCAGCTCACCACGATCCCGGTGGGGATGTGGGTGAGCCGGACCGCGGAGTCGGTGGTGTTCACCGACTGCCCTCCGGGACCGGAGGACCGGAACACGTCGACGCGGATCTCCTCGTCGGGGACGTCGATCTCGTCGGTCTGCTCGAGCAGCGGCACCACCTCGACGGCGGCGAACGACGTCTGCCGACGGCCCTGGTTGTCGAACGGGCTGATCCGCACGAGGCGGTGGGTGCCCTGCTCCACCGACAGCGTCCCGTAGGCGTAGGGCACCTTGACCTGGAAGGTGGCCGACTTGATGCCGGCCTCTTCGGCGTAGGACGTGTCGAGGACGTCGACCGGGTAGTTGTGCCGCTCGGCCCAGCGCAGGTACATGCGCAGCAGCATCTCGGCGAAGTCGGCGGCGTCGACCCCGCCCGCCTCTGACCGGATCGTCACCAGCGCTTCGCGGGAGTCGTACTCCCCCGACAGCAGGGTCAGGATTTCTAGCTCGTCGATGCTCTTGCGCAGGCTGACGAGCTCGGCCTCGGCTTCGGCCTTGAAGTCGTCGTCGTCGGCCTCCTCGGCCATGTCCCAGAGCACCTGGGCGTCGTCGACGCGGCGGCGCAGCTCCTCGACGCGGCGAATCTCGCCCTGCGCGTAGGACAGCCGCGAGGTCACCCGTTGCGCGTTCTCCGGGTCGTCCCAGAGGTTAGGGGCCGAGGCCTGTCG
>JBDTXF010000351.1:0-4116 GCA_040006355.1 Nocardioidaceae bacterium
TCACGGCGACCTCGGTGGTGCCGCCGCCGATGTCGACGATCATGTTGCCGGTCGCCTCGTGGACCGGGAGCCCGGCCCCGATCGCGGCGGCCATCGGCTCCTCGATGATGTAGATGCGGCGGGCGCCGGCCTGGTAGCCGGCTTCCTTCACGGCCCGCTGCTCGACGGCGGTGATGCCGGATGGGACACAGATGACGAGCCTCGGCTTGGCGAAGTAGCGGCGACGGTGCACCTGCTGGATGAAGAACCGCAGCATCTGCTCGGTGGACTCGAAGTCCGCGATCACGCCGTCCTTGAGGGGGCGGATCGCGGTGATGTTGTCCGGGGTGCGGCCGATCATCCGCTTCGCCTCGTGACCCACGGCGAGGATCTCGCCGGTCGAGGCGTTCAGCGCGACGACGGACGGCTCGTCGAGGAGCACGCCCTTGCCGCGGACGTAGACCAGCGTGTTGGCGGTGCCGAGGTCCACGGCCATGTCGCGGCCGATGAAGCTGTTCGCCATGCGTGCTGTCCCTGCGCTCGGTGCTGGGTGGGGGTCGACTCCTGGACAGCCTAGGAGCGCCCGCCCCTCCCGCCTCGTGCGACACGCAGGGCCCGCCTGTCACACCGGCCCCACCATCGGGCACCGCCCCGCATGAAGGCGGCCGGTCAGCCCAGCGCGGCGGCCCGACGTACGACGTGCTCCGGGACCGCCACGTCGACCACGTCGGCGGACGTCACCGGGTCGGAGCCCGCCACCCGCAGCGGGACGACACCGGCCCACACGCCCCCGGCCTCGACGTCCTCGACCTCGTCCTCGGGGTCCCCGACCCGCCGCTTCACCGACGCCTCGTGCAGCGGCAGCGCGAGGACCACCGTCGCGGCGAGCTCCTTGCGCGTCGGCCGGCGCAGCGCCGCGGACCGGCCCGGCGTGACGTGGTCGACGACCAGGTCGAGGGCGTGCGAGCGCTCGGCCTCGTCGGTGACCACGCGCGGGCGGCCGACCACGACCGCGGACCGGTAGTTCATCGAGTGGTGGAAGCCGGACCGCGCCAGCACGATCCCGTCGAGCACGGTCATCGTCACGCTGACGTCCTGCGAGGGCGCCTGGACGAGGCTGCGCGACGCCACCGACCCGTGCACGTAGAGCGTGCCGCCCTCGTCCGGGCCGTCCGGGTCGACCCCGAAGACTGTCGGCAGGGCGAGCGGCACCCCGTCGACGACGACGGCGAGATGGCAGACGAGGCAGGCGTCGAAGACCTCGCGCAGGGCGGCGCGGTCGGCCTGCGCACGCTCCCTCTCCCGGCGTGGGGTGCTGCGGACGGTCGGCGAGAGCGGGACGGACATGGGCTCATGGTGTCAGCAGCCCCGTCGGGGCGCCCGCGCGTATCACCTCTCAGCGCCTGCGCTCCTGATTCCTCGTGACCCCCACGTCGCTGGTGCTGCTGTTCCTGCTCGGACTCGGCCTGTCCGCGGCGCCCGGCGCGCTCAACGTCGAGACCGTGCGCCGCGGGGTGCGGCACGGCTTCGGCTCGGCGCTGACCCTCCAGCTCGGGGCGCTGCTGGGCGACGCCGTCTGGGTGGTCGGCACGTACGCCGCACTGGTGCTCGGGTTGCAGAGCCCGCTCGTGCTGCCCGGGAGCCTGGTCCTCGGCGGCGCCGCTCTGCTGTGGACGGCGTGGCAGGTCGTGCGACCCGTGGCACCGGGCCGTCGGGGCGGGCCGACGGGAGCCGGCCGCCGCGGCGTCGTGGTCGGTGCCGCACTCGCACTGAGCAGCCCGCTGACGGTGGTCTTCTGGGCGGCCGTGCAGGGCATGGTCCATGAGGACCTCGGCCGCGCCGCGACCTCGCCCGAGCTGGCGCTGGTCGCCGCCGCCTACGTCCTCAGCGTGCTGCTGTGGGCGGTCGGCCTCTCCGCCGCTGCCGCCTGGGGCAGCCACCTCGTGCGCCCGGGGGCCACCCGGCTGCTCAACGTGGCCTGCGCCATCCTGCTGGCGGCCTGGGGCGTCCAGCTGATCGGCCGCGCCGCGGACGTGCTCACGTGAGCCTCAGAGCGAGGGGAACCAGATCCCGATCTCGCGCTCGGCGGACTCCTCCGAGTCCGAGCCGTGCACGAGGTTCTCGCGGTTCGACAGCGACAGGTCCCCGCGGATCGTGCCGGGAGCGGCCTTGCGGCCGTCGGTCGCGCCGTTGATCGCCCGGACCACCTCGACGGCCTCGTCGCCCTCGAGCACCATGGAGACCAGCGGCCCGGAGGTGACGAAGTCACGCAGCGGCGGATAGAACGCCTTGTCGACGTGCTCCGCGTAGTGCCGGTCGGCAAGCGCCCGGTCGATGGTCCGCTGCTCCATGGCGACGATGGTGAGCCCCTTCATCTCGAAGCGCGAGAGGACATCGCCCACCAGGCCGCGGCGCACGGTGTCGGGCTTGAGCAGGACCAGAGTGCGTGACATGGCAGGCACTCTAGCCAGTCAGGACTCCGCGCCGTGCCCGGGCGCCTGCTGGGCCCGCCACTCCTCCTCGAGCACCACGCGCTCGGCCCGCTCGCGGTCGATCGTGATCCCGAGGAAGTACGCCGTCGCCCACAGGGCGGTGAAAACCACGCCGAGGAAGAACATCGCGGTGATCACCACACCCAGCCCGATCGAGACCACCTGGACGACCCAGCCGAGCGCGTAGCCGCCGGGTCGACCGAGCATCCCGGCGGCCACTAGGCAGAGCAGCGCCAGCCCGAAGCCGAGCGCCAGCGAGGTGCCCGCCCCGAGGTCGGTCATCCCGATCGTCGCGACCCCGGTCAGGAAGAGCACGATCGCCTGCAGCACCAGGATCGTCGCGCACATGGCGCGCCGCATGGACCTGGTCATCGGCGCGCCCTCGGCTTGAGCATCCCGCGCGCCTCCCCGACGGTGACCACCGAGCCGGTGACCAGCACGCCGCCCGAGCCGATCGCCTCGCCGAACACCCCACCCTCCTCGGCAAGGGTGGCCGCCTGTTCGATGGCGTCGTCGAGCCGCGGCGCGACGTACACCCGGTCGATGCCGAAGATCCCGCGCGCCACCTCGGCCAGGTCCTCGGCGCCGAGCGAGCGGGAGGAGGAGCTCTGCGTGCAGACGATAGCCGCCATCGCCGGCTCGAAGACAGCCAGCACGCCCTCGTAGTCCTTGTCGCTCATCACCCCGACCACCCCGATCAGCGGGCTGAAGGAGAACGAGTCCTCCAGGGCGTCGACGACGGCCGCGGCGCCGTGCGGGTTGTGAGCGGCGTCGAGCACGATCGTCGGGCTGCGGCGGATGACCTCGAGCCGCCCCGGGGAGGTGACCTGCTCGAAGGCGGTGCGGACCAGGTCCAGGTCCAGCGGGTCCTCGCCGACGAAGGCCTCGACAGCGGCCAGCGCGACGGCGGCGTTCTGAGCCTGGTGGGCGCCGTAGAGCGGCAGGAACACCTCGTCGTACTCGCGTCGGAGGCCCTGGATCCGGAGCATCTGGCCTCCGACGGCCGGCACCCGGGTCGCGATCCCGAAGTCCCTGCCCTCCCAGAGCACGCTCGCACCGACCTCGGCGGCTCGCTCGGCGATCACCGCGGCGACGTCGTCGTCCTGCTGCGCGCACACCACCGTCGAGCCGGCTTTGATGATGCCGGCCTTCTCGCGGGCGATGTCGACAGGCCGGGTGCCGAGGTAGGAGCTGTGGTCGACGGCGATCGGCAGGATCACCGCCACGGTCGCGTCCGCGACGTTGGTGGCGTCCCACGAGCCGCCCATGCCGACCTCGACCACGGCCGCGTCGACCGGGGCGTCGGCGAAGGCGGCGAAGGCCATGCCGACGACGGTCTCGAAGAACGACAGCGGGTGGGTGCCCTCCTCGTCGGTGAGCTGGGCGATGGTGGCCACGTCGTTGTAGGCCTCCACGAACTGCTCCTCGGTCAACGGCTCCCCGTCGAGGGTGATCCGCTCGGTCATCGTCTCCACGTGCGGGCTGGTGAACCGGCCGGTGCGCAGGTCCAGTGCCCGGATCAGGGTGTCCACCATCCGTGATGTGCTGGTCTTGCCGTTGGTGCCGGTCAGGTGCACCACGGGGTAGGTCCGCTGCGGCTCGCCGAGCAGCTCGGTGAACGCCGCGATCCGGTCCAGCGACGGCT
>JBDTXF010000352.1:0-4106 GCA_040006355.1 Nocardioidaceae bacterium
ACGCGGGCCTTGGTGGCCTCCTCGGCGACGGCCTTGGCGCCGTTCTCGCAGAACTCAGCGGTGTGCCGGTGATCCGGGTCCGGGTCCGGCCACGCGCACGACATGCAGTCGAACCCGTCGGCCTGGTTGAGCTTGCGCAGCGTCCTGGCCGTGCGGGCCGGACCCATCTGGGTCAGCGCCCGCTTCATGGAGACCGCCACGGCGGTCACCCCGGCCGCGTGCCGCTTCGGCCCGTGGACCTCGACGTCGCGCTCGTCGATGTCCTGGTCAGGTGTCCCGTGTGCCATGCGTGGTCCTCTCCTCGTCGTACGCCACCGTGGGTGTACCACCCGGGAGGATATTCAAGCCTGTCGTCCCAGCCGCGCCCGGTCGGCAGCCCTGCGGGCGGCGGCGATCTCCTTGGCCGGCTCCGCGCGCTCGTCGAGCGGCTGCGGCTCCGGCACGCTCGCCAGCCACGCCTCCAGCTGGTCGCGCTCGTGGGTCAGCTCACGGATGTCCCCCTCGGGCGCCGCCAGCTCGGGGCTCCAGTGCAGGGCGTCGAACGGGCAGACCTCGATGCAGATCGAGCAGTACATGCACAGCGACCAGTCGATCGCGAAGCGGTCCAGGACGGTCCTGGTCCGGTCCCGGCCGCCCTCGGTGGACGCCGGCACGGTCTCCGTGTGCGAGTCGATGTGGATGCACCATGACGGGCACTCGCGGGCGCAGAGCATGCACGACGTGCAGTTCTCCTCGATGAGCGCGATCACGCCGCGCGACCGGGCGGGCAGCGGGCTCATCGCGGCCCCCACTCGTCAGGATCCGGTACGCCGGCGGGCCGGGCCTTGCGCCGGGACCGGCTGGTCGCAGGCGCCCCCTCGGACTCCCCGGGCTCCTTCGCCCCCGGCCACGGGATCGCCACCCGGGAGGCGAGCACGAAGTCCTTGCGCAGGGGATGACCCTCGAACTCCTCGGGCAGCAGCAGGGGGACCATCGGCAGCAGCGCACCGCCGTCGGTGAAGTCCACCCCGAACATCTCGTGCGTCTCCCGCTCGTGCCAGCGCGCCCCGGCGAAGACCCCGGCCGCCGAGGCGAGCACCGGACGCGACCGCGGCAGCAGGCATCGTACGGCGAGGTGCTCGACCCCTGCGGTGCGACGAGCCACCACGTGGCACAGCACCGCGAAGCCGCCCTCGCCCTCGTCGACCGCCGAGAGCCAGTCGAAGAAGGTGCAGCCGAGCACGTCGCGGGCCACTGCGAGCGCCTCGACCCACCGGTCGGCGGGCACCTCGACGGTCAGGGGTGGGAACCCCTCGTCGCGCAGCGATGCCTCGCCGAGCGCCGCGGCGTACGCCTGGTCGACCCGGTCGGACCAGCTCACCCGCGGCTCGCCTCGACGGTCCTGTGCAGGGCGCGGAGGCCCGCGACGAACGCCTCGGGCCGCGGCGGGCAGCCGGGCACGTAGACGTCGACCGGGACGATCTGGTCGACGCCCTTGGTCACGCAGTAGGAGTCCCAGTAGGGGCCGCCGGAGTTGGCGCACGACCCGAAGGAGATGACGTAGCTCGACGCGGGGAGCTTCTGGAAGTGCCGCAGCACGGCGGGTGCCATCTTGTCGGTGACGGTGCCCGAGACCACCATCACCTCATAGCGCGGACGGCCGGGGTCGACCGGAGTCTCCTCGGCGTGGGTGATCTCCTCATCGGCCATGGCGGCCGCGACGACCTCGACCGCGCAGCACGCGAGGCCGAAGGCGTGGATCGAGAGCACGAAGCCGGCACCCCGGTCCAGCACGTAGTGCGCCCGGTCGGCGGAGAGCGGCGGCATGCCGAAGGGCGGGATCCCCAGGTCAGTCACGCCCCCACCCTAGGCGGCTGCCCGTCCGGTCAGCCCGTGCGGAGCGCGTGGACCGCCGACGACACCGCGGTCGCGCCGCGGTTGACGCTCAGCCACACCTTGCTGCCGACCTCCACACCGAGCTCCCGGGCGTGCGAGCGGGTCAGGACGACACTCACGTCGTTCTCCTCCCCGCGGGCAGCGACCTCTCCCACGGCAGCCGAGGCGGTCGGTCGCACCGTCAGCCGCACCTCGAAGCCGACGCGGAGCGTGCGCACCACCTGGCCAGGGGTGGCACCCGCGACGTCGCCACCGGTGACGACGTCGATGTCGTGCGGACGGATCAGCTGGCCGTCCAGCGTGGTGACCGGCCCGAGGAAGCTCATCACGAAGTCGTTCGCGGGGGCGTCGTAGAGCTCATCGGGCGAGCCGATCTGCTCGATCCGGCCCTCGTTGATCACCACGATCTCGTCGGCGACCTCGAGGGCCTCCTCCTGGTCGTGGGTGACGAACACGGTGGTGACGTGGACCTCGTCGTGCAGCCTGCGCAGCCAGTCGCGCAGCTCCTTGCGGACCTTGGCGTCCAGGGCACCGAACGGCTCGTCGAGCAGCAGCACCGTCGGCTCGACGGCCAGCGCACGCGCGAGCGCCATCCGCTGGCGCTGGCCGCCCGAGAGCTGGGAGGGCAGCCGGTGGGAGAACTGGGAGAGGTGCACGAGCTCGAGGAGCTCCTCGACGCGCTTCTGGGTCTCGGCCTTCGAGCGCTTGCGGATCTCCAGGCCGAACGAGACGTTCTTCGCGACGCTCATGTGCTTGAAGGCCGCGTAGTGCTGGAAGACGAACCCGACGTTGCGCTTCTGCGGGGGCAGGTGGGTGGCCTCGACGCCCTCGATGTGCACGGTGCCCTCGTCGGCGGACTCCAGGCCGGCGATGATCCGCAGCAGCGTGGACTTCCCGCCGCCCGAGGGACCGAGCAGCGCGGTGAGCTGCCCGGTGGGGATGTCCAGCGAGACGTCGTCGAGGGCCACGAAGTCGCCGAACCTCTTGTTGATGTCCTTGATCTGGATGCTCATGAGGATTCCTTCTGGGAGGGACGCAGGATGCTGACCACGACGATGCAGATCACCGAGGCAAGGGCGAGGAGGAACGCGGTGGCGTAGGCGGTGCTCTGGTCGAACCCCTGGTACTTCGACTCCACCACGAGCGTCGCGGTCTGGGTCTGCTGGACGATGTTGCCCGAGACGACCTTCACCGCGCCGTACTCCCCGAGCGAGCGGGCCAGGCTGAGCACCACGCCGTACACGACGGCCCACTTGATGCTCGGCAGGGTGATGCGGCGGAAGGTCTGGACCGCGTTGGCGCCGAGGCTGCGGGCCGCCTGCTCCTGCTCGTCGCCGATCTCCTCCAGCACCGGCACCACCTCCCGGATCACCAGGGGCAGCGCCACGAAGACAGTCGCCAGGATCATGCCGGGTGAGGCGAAGATGACCTGGATGCCGGCCGACGACAGCCCCGGGCCGAAGAGCCCGGTCCGCGGGTTGAAGACCAGCAGCAGGGCGAGGCCGACGACCACTGGCGAGACCGACAGGGGCAGGTCGATGAGCGCTGACAGCACCCGCTTGCCGGGGAACTGGTAGCGCACGAGCAGCAGCGAGACGCCGACGCCGAACACCAGGTTGATCACGACCGCAGTGACCGCGATGAACGCGGTGAGCTGGAGCGCATGGGTGACCACCGGGTCGCCGAGTGCGGTCGACAGGGCCGTCATGCCGTCGGCGAAGGTGTACTTCACCACCAACGAGACGGGCCAGAGGACCAGCAGGAAGACGTAGGTGATCGCGAGCAGGCGCAGGCCCCAGCGCACGGGGGTCGGCTCACGGAGGCGGGACGCGCTAGCCACGGCGGGCCACCCTTCTCTGGATCACGTCGAGCGCGACGATCACGGCGAGCGCGATGATCAGCATCAGCGTCGCCACCGCGGCCGCCGCCGTGGTGTCGCCGTTCTCGATGTAGGTCAGGACCCGCACCGAGGCGACCTCGGTGCGGTTGGGCAGGTTGCCCGAGAGCAGCACCAGCGAGCCGTACTCGCCGATCCCGCGAGCGAACGACAGCGCGGCACCGGCGGCGATCGACGGCACCAGGCTCGGCAGGATGATCCGCCGGAACGTGGTCAGTCGCTTCGCGCCCAGCGAGGCGGAGGCCTCCTCGACGTCGGGCTCGAGCTCCTCCAGCACCGGCTGCACCGTGCGTACGACGAACGGCAGGGTCACGAACGCCAGCGCCAGGAAGAC
>JBDTXF010000353.1:0-4103 GCA_040006355.1 Nocardioidaceae bacterium
AGCCCGTCAGCCTCCAGCCGATGGAGAGCCGGGTAGACCGTGCCCTCCGGGAGGTCGAACTCCCCGTCGCTGCGGCGTCGCAGCTCGGCTATCACCTCGTAGCCGTGTGCCTGCCCTTGGTGGAGCACGGACAGGATCAGCGTGTCGAGGTGCCCCTTGGCGCGATCTCTTCCCATACCTAGACAGGCTAGGTATTGCCGCTGGTCGCGTCAACCCCCCCTCGTGAAGCGACTTCCGTCTGGTGCACGTCCATGACTGCGGGTTCGCGCCCGTGCTCGGCGAGACTGCCGTGGTGACCACCCGGCGTCGTACCGTGTCGTGCATGAGCAGGACGGTGTCACCGGCCCGAGTCCTCGTGATCGGCCTCGATCCCTATCGGGTGCCCGGACCATGGGACCCGAAGCCGGTCGCGGACGCGATCGAGGTCGGCATGGCGGGCTTCGCCGATCGCGGGATGGAGGCCGAGACCTGCCTCGTCGGGCTGGACGGCTCCGACGACATCGAGGCTCGGGTCGCCACCGCGCTGGCCGCCCGCCCCTGGGACTGCGTCGTCGTGGGGGGCGGGATCCGCGGGTCCGAGGAACGGCTGGAGCTCTTCGAGACCATCGTGAACCTGATCCGCCTGCATGCTCCTCAGTCAGCGATCGCGTTCAGCAGCGCACCGCAGAGCACGGCGGACGCCGCCGCCCGCCGTCTCGGGACAGCGTGACGAAGCACGCGGACCACCATCGGGGTCGGTGCACCTGAGGACCCCAGAGGTCCTGACAACCCGCGACAGCGGCCGCGTGACGTGGGCCCACCCACGAATGTCTCCAGCGGGCCTTGTGGCTCACGGTCCTGCGGTGCTCGACTGGCGACGTGACGACGTACCGCTTCCTCGACGGCATGGGACAGGTCGTGGCCGAGGACACCTTCGAGGACCACGCGTCCGCGATCACCTGGGCGACCGACGCCGACGAGCTCGAGGACGAGGTCCAGCGGGTGGAGTACCTCGGTCCCGAGGGTGACTGGCGCTGGGCCGGACCGCTGCTCGGTTGAGGACAGCCTCAGGCGGGCTTGACGTTGCTCGCAGCCGTCGCCCCGATCGCCGTGCCGATGAAGGCGTAGATCGCGAGCGTGACCTTCAACCAGGCGGGGGTGGCGGCGTCCAGTGACCCGTAGCCCACTTGGATGCAGCCGACGAGCAGCCCGATCGCGGCGTACACGGCGTACGCCGACTTGCGGGCGCTGGGCGACAGGATTCCGGTCAGCGGGTTGGTGGGCATGACATCCCCCTCGGCTCGAGGCTCACCGCGTGGCCGCGGCGGTTCCACCCTGCCAGCGCACGGGGCAGTTGATCAGATCCACTCGGGTGGTCCCACACCGTCCGACCGGGCCATTCACGAGATCGTTGCGGGTGCGGAGGCTCACCGGAGCCGAGGCGGACATGCCCACGAACCGGGCGAGCCCCGGCCTCTGCGGCCAGGGTCACGACGCGGCGACCGCGAGCCGCACCCACAACGACGGCGGCTTGCGGAACACCAGACCTCGGGGTGCCGTCGGTCGGGCGAGCCGGAGGTCAGGGAGCCGGACCGCGAGGGTGCGCAGGGCGACGCGTGCCTCCAGCCGGGCGAGGTCCAACGCCACGCAGACGTGTGGGCCCTTGGCGAACGACAGCTGGGACCGGACGTTCGCACGCCGCGGGTCGAAGGTGTCCGGGTCGGGGAAGACCGCCGGGTCACGGTTGGCCCCGGCGAGCGAGACCCGCACCAGGTCCCCGTGCCGGATGCCGGCTCCGGCCACCTCGACGTCGCGGGTGGCATAGCGGTCCACCACGGCCGCCGCGGGCTCCATCCGCAGCGACTCCTCGACGACCGCGGCCAGGAGGGCGCCGTCGGTGGCGAGGGTGGCGAGGTCGACGACGCCGTCGAGGACGTGGAGGAGCGCGTTGAGGATCATCCCCTCCGTGGTCTCGATGCCGCCGAACATCATCACCGCGGCGTTGGAGACGACCTCCGCCTCGGTGAGGGTGCCCGCCGCAGTGGTCAGCAGCGACCCGTCGGCGGGCCGGCGGAGTCCGGCGCGGACGCGGTGCGCCAGGTCCTCCATGGCTCCACGGGCCCGCTGCGGCACCGGCTGGTCGGGACTCGAGGACGAGACGGCGTCGACGATCACGGCGTACCAGCCGAGCACGGTGCCCGCGTCCGAGGCGTCCAGCCCGAGCACCGAGGCGACCACGGCGACCGACAAGGGACCGGCGAGGCCGGTGCGCAGGTCGACCTCTCCTCCGGCGAGGTCCAGCGCGTCGACGAGCCCCTCGGTGAGCGCCGAGACCTCGTCGCCGAAGCGGTCGAGCACCTGTGCCGGCCGGAACGGCGCCACGAACGGTGCGCGGTGGCGGGCATGCGCGGCACCGTCCACCGAGAGCATGCTGGTCCCCACCACCCGGGCCGTGGAGAAGCGTGGGTCGTCGACGGTGAACGTGTCGCTCTCGCGCATGACGCGTACGGCGGCGTCGTACCCGGTCACCAGCCAGCCGTCGAGCGAGGGCACCCACGAGACCGGCCCGGTGGGCCGCAGCCGGGCCAGCACCACGTGCGCGTCCCGGTCGAGCTCGGTCAGGTCGACCGCCGCTCCGAGCGGGACGTCGCGACCGGTCACCTCAGCTGGTCTCCGAGGGCGCACCCTTCTCGACGAGGCTCTGGCCCTCCTCGTAGTCGTCGTCGGCGTCGTGGGTCAGCACCCCGACCAGGACGCCGTCGGCGGAGTACCACGCGGTGAAGCCGCCGTCCCGGTGGTCGACGACGCGGACGTCGTCGTGCCCGTCGCCCCACGCGGCGTACTTCAGGGTGCGTTCGCCGATCTCGCTCCAGAAGCCCGGCACCTGCGCCCACGTGTCGTCGCCTCCCGCCGCGGTCGTGCCGGCGACCTCGCCCATCCGCAGCGCCTCGCCCCAGTGCTCCACGGCCAGCGACCGGCCCGCGGCGTCGTTGTGGGCGAAGGCGATGTCACCGGCAGCCAGCACGCCCGGGACCTGCGTCCGCATGTGCGAGTCCACGACGACCCGTCCCTCGGACGTGGCGAGCCCCGCCTCCAGGGCCAGCTCGCCCTGCGGCGCGGCGCCGGTGCTGACCAGCACGAGGTCGGCCTCGCACGTGCTGCCGTCGTCCAGCAGCAGCCGACGGCCGTCCTCGACGGCGATCACCGACCGGCCCGGCAGCAGCCGCACTCCCGCCTCGCGCAGCCAGCCGGCGATCCGCTCGCCCACCTCCGCGCCGAGCCGCTCCTGCTGCGGCAGCGGCTCCGGGGACACCATGGTCACCGTTGTCCCACGCGCCGCGAGCGAGACCGCGGCCTCGCAGCCGATGAAGCCGGAGCCGACGACGACCACGCGCCCGGCTGACGCCACCGCGTCCCGGAGCTGCTCGCCGTGGTGGCGAGAGCGCAGGAAGCGCAGTGCCGGGTGGTCGCCTCCCGGCACCGGCAGGGCAGCGGGTCCACGTCCGGTCGCCAGCACGACGGTCAAGAACGGCACCCGCTCACCGTCGTCGAGCACCACGCTGCGCGCCGAGAGGTCCAGCCCGGCGACCGATCGCGCCAGCAGGAGCTCGATCTCGTGGCCGCCGTAGAAGGACGGGTCCTCCAGCGGCAGGGCCGAGGCCTCGCTCTCGCCGCGCAGGAAGTCCTTGCTCAACGGCGGCCGGTTGTAGGGCGGGTGACGGTCGGCCGAGACCATCAGCACCCGACCACGACCGCCCCCCTCTCGGTACGCCCGCGCCGCCGACAGGCCGGCAGGGCCGCCGCCGACCACCACGAGCCCTGCGGAGGTCTCGACCGGGGAGGGGGATGTCATCGCCCGAGCATAGGCAGACCGATAGTCCGTGACGGAATGCAGGTCCAGAGGCCCTCAGAACCTGCTTTCCGTCACGGACTATCGGGGTGATAGAGGGCAGCTCACCGTGGGCGGGCAGGAGTCGCAGGTGCGGCAGCACGTGGTCACCGGCAAGCCAGGTGTCCGGGTGCTCCCACAGCACCGGGTCCAGCCGCTCGGACTCCTTGACCAGCTCGACCCAGGCGCGCGCCACGTCG
Source organism: Nocardioidaceae bacterium (assembly GCA_040006355.1). Lineage (GTDB taxonomy): Bacteria > Actinomycetota > Actinomycetes > Propionibacteriales > Nocardioidaceae > Nocardioides_B. Next base: position 4,069 of record JBDTXF010000353.1, read on the forward strand.
TGCGCGCCCGCCCGCACCAGCTGGGGCCCGGTGGC
>JBDTXF010000354.1:0-4091 GCA_040006355.1 Nocardioidaceae bacterium
TGGTCGTCGAGCGCGACAGCGACGTCGGCGGCACCTGGCGCGACAACACCTACCCCGGCGCCGCCTGCGACGTGCCCTCGCAGCTCTACTCGTTCTCCTTCGCGCCCAACCCGCTCTGGTCGCGCTCCTTCTCACCTCAGCCGGAGATCCAGGCCTACATCCGCCGGGTCGCCGAGGAGTCCGGGGTGCTGGACCGTTTCTGGTTCGAGACCTCGCTGGAGGAGGCCCGCTGGGACCAGGCGGCATCGGTATGGCGCATCCGCACCTCCCGCGGCGAGGTCACCGCCGACGTGCTCGTCCTGGCAACCGGCGCGTTGTCGGACCCCAAGACGCCCGACATCGACGGGATCGACTCCTTCGGTGGTGAGATCTTCCACTCCGCCCGGTGGCGGCACGACCAGGACCTCACCGGCAAGCGCGTCGCGGTCATCGGCACCGGTGCCTCGGCGATCCAGATCGTCCCGCAGATCGCCGGCCGGGTCGCCCACCTCGACGTCTACCAGCGCACCGCCCCCTGGGTGATCCCGCGTCGCGACCGGGAGTACACCCGGCTCGAGAGGCTCGCCTTCCAGCACCTCCCTGCGGTGCAGAAGGCCTACCGCACCGGCATCTACTGGGCACGCGAGGCCATGGTGCCCGCCTTCGTGGTGGACCCGCGGATCTCCGCGCCGGCCAGGCGGTCCGCCCTGGTGAACATCGACAGGGGCATCTCCGACCCCGAGCTGCGGGCGAGGGTCACGCCGACCTACGCGCTGGGCTGCAAGCGGGTGCTGATCTCCAACGAGTGGTACCCCGCGCTCGACCGCGACGACGTCGACCTGGTCACCGACCCGATCGCCACCATCACCCCGCGAGCGATCCGCACCCAGGACGGCACCGAGCGCCCGGTCGACGTGCTGATCGTGGCCACCGGCTTCCATCCCACCGATCTGCCGATCGCCGCCCGGGTGCACGGCCGCGACGGCGTCTGCCTCGCGGACCACTTCGCCGAGGTCGGCATGCAGGCCTACAAGGGCGCCACCGTGCACGGCTTCCCCAACCTGTTCTTCATCGTCGGCCCGAACACCGGCCTCGGCCACTCGAGCATGGTCTTCATGATCGAGTCGCAGGTCGCCTACGCCGTCGACGCGATCAAGAAGATGCGCGAGCGTGGCGTCGCGGCGGTCGAGCCGACCGCGGGTGCGCAGCAGGCCTGGAACGACGACCTGCAGCGCCGGATGAGGAGGACCGTGTGGAGCACGGGTGGCTGCTCGAGCTGGTACCTCGACTCCCACGGCCGCAACGTGACGCTCTGGCCACGCACGACCTACACGTTCCGCCGGCTCACCGCCCGCTTCGACACCGAGAGCTACACAGCAGTGCCCACCGGCACCCAGGACAGGTTGGTCTCCGCATGAGGACGCTCGACGGCAAGGTGGTCGTGATCACCGGAGCAGGATCCGGTATCGGGCGCGAGCTCGCGGTCCAGGCCGCCGACCGGGGCGCCGTCCTGGCGCTCAGCGACTGGGACGAGGTCGGCCTGGTCGAGACCGCGCGTCTGGTGCACACCCGCGCCCACCGCGAGGTCCGCACCGACAAGCTCGACGTCCGCGACCGGCAGGCGATGCATGACTACGCCACCACCGTGGCCGCAGAGCTCGGTCGGGTCAACGTGGTGGTCAACAACGCCGGCGTCGCGCTTCACGGTGACTTCGAGGAGGTCACCTACGCCGACTTCGAGTGGGTGATGGACGTCGACTTCTGGGGCGTCGTGCAGGGCACCAAGGAGTTCCTGCCCCACCTGATCGCCTCCGGCGACGGGCACGTGGTGAACATCTCCAGCCTGTTCGGGCTGCTCGGCATGCCCGGCCAGACGGCGTACAACGCCGCCAAGTTCGGGGTCCGCGGCTTCACCGAGGCACTGCGCCAGGAGATGATCCTGGCCGGGCACCCGGTGCAGGTCACCTGCGTCCACCCCGGTGGGATCAAGACCGGGATCGCCCGGCACGCGCGGGCCACCGCGTCCCACGACCAGGCTCAGGTCGCCCGGCACTTCGACACCAAGCTCGCGCGGATGACCGCCGAGAGGGCCGCCGAGATCATCTGGGAAGGCGTGCTCGGCAACAGGCCGCGGGTCGTGGTGGGGGCGGACGCCAAGGTCCTCGACCTCTTCGTCCGGTTGGTCGGGGCCCGCTACCAGCGCGTGTTCACCCTGGTGGCCCGTCGACTGAGCCCCTGACCGGCCCGGCGACCGCCCGGAACACCGAGACCGCCGCCGACCAGCCGATCGCGTTCAGGGTCCGGTCGGCCGGTCCGCGGCCGGTGTCCCACCACCCCAGCGGTACGCCGAGGTGGTACCACGCCTGGGCGAGCGGGGACGCGCCGTCGAAGACGTTGCTGGGACCGCCGCTCCCGGTCGGCCGCCACTTCGCTGCGAGCACGTGGGTCATCTCCTCGCCGATCCGGCCGAGCGCGAGGTCCGCGGACCGGAGCACCGAGGCGGCCATCACGCCGAGCGCGTCGCGCTCGAACTCCCGGGTCCACCGGGGTGCCGGGTCGACCACGGCCCGCCACAGGGTGGCGGTGCTCCGGGTGCCGGCCACCCCGGCAGCGGTCCGCGTGACCCGGCCGTCGTCGTGCACCAGCAGCCGCTGGGCCACCAGGTGCTCGTGAAGCAGTCGCAGTGGCGCGACGGCGGACTCCTCGGTGACCCGCATCCACGGGAACTCCTCGGTCCAGCGGAAGCGGTCGTCGAGCGCCTGCACGGTGACCAGCGGCAGCTGACCGTCGGAGGTGAGCCGGAGCCCGTCCCCCACGATCGTCAGCAGCGCGTGCGCGCTGGACAGCGAGAGCGCTGCGCGCGCCGGGACGTCCCCGGGGCGCTGAAGGGCGGTGAGCGCCGGCTGCCAGAACGCCGCAGGCACGTGGGTGAACGACTGCGTCCACTGCCACCGCGCCAGCCTCTCGTGCGTGGAGCGAGAGCGGCACGCGGCGGCCTGGTCCGCCAGCCCGGCGCGTTGGAAGAGGTCACCGAGAGCCCACGCCACCTCGTGCTGCTGGCGTCCCTGCCACCGCCGGGGCAGCTCGCGGTCCAGCAGCTCCCGGACGAGGTCCGGAGACGGGCCGCCCGGTCCGGACCGCTCGCCCAGCCAGGCCAGCGCCGGCCGCACCAGGGCAGCCGTGCCGGCGTCGAGGCTGAGGCTTGCCAGTTCGACCGGACGCACCCCTCCATTGTGGGCGCTGGGACGAGATATCGTGGCCCCCGGATCCTGGGTGGGGGGAGCATGACCACGTTCTCGGCCGAGGCGGCCCACGACTGCGACTGCCCAGTGGCGTCCCCGCGGACCGGCCCATGAGCGAGGCCCCCGTCCGGGTCGTCGCCCGCAAGTGGCCCGACCGGCCGCACTGGGAGCACGACGCCGTCCGGCTCGGTGAGGACACCCACGGCATCTGGGTCGGCGCGGCGGCGGGCGCCGTGATGAGCCGTCCCGGGGCGTCGTTCGTCACCGACCAGGCCCAGGTCACGCTGGTCCCCCGCGACCGGCCGTTCGTGGCCAGCTTCTACGCCCCCGGTGGGCAGGCGCACTGCGACGTCTACGTCGACATCACCACGGTGCCGGTGTGGAAGGGCGACACGGTCACCGCCTTCGACCTCGACCTCGACGTGGTTCGCGGCTGGACCGGCCGGGTGTGGGTCGACGACGAGGACGAGTTCGCCGACCACCGGATTCGCTACGGCTACCCCTCCGACCTCGTGCGGCTGGCCGTGACCTCGTGCGAGGCGGTCCGCTCCGCCGTGGAGGCCGGCATCGCGCCGTACGACGGGACGGCGCGGGCCTGGCTCGCCGCCCTCCAGCCGGGCCGCAGGTCCTAGAGTCCTCAGGTGAGCTATCCCGACCCGCGCTACCTCGGCGACCCCGGCGAGGTCAGCGCCACCCTGCGGCGGGCCGACGCCCCGGCGGAGCTGCGCACGGCCACCGGCCTCGTGCACTACCTGGCCACCGGCGCGAGCACGAACGGTCAGTTCGGGCTCTACCGCTGGGAGATGGGCCCGACGCCGAGCGGACCGGGACCGCACTTCCACCGGACGATGTCGGAGTCGTTCTTCGTGC
>JBDTXF010000355.1:0-4080 GCA_040006355.1 Nocardioidaceae bacterium
CACTCGTCGGCCGGCAGCAGCGAGGCGGCCAGGTGGAGCACCGCGAGCTCGTTGGGAGTGGTGAACCCGGCGACGTCGGCCTGGAGCGCCACCCAGCGCGGGTCGACCGGGTCGGTGGTCTGGGGGTCGCCGGAGAACACCGAGTCCAGCCCCTGCAGGAAGGTCTCGATGTTCATGCGGTCGTGGCCGGTGCGGGTGCCTTGCGCCGGGCGCCGAAGAGCAGGAAGCCGCCGCCTCCGACGAGCACCGCGGCGATGAAGACGCCGACGGCGCGCATCAGGTAGACCTCGTTGATCCGTCCGCACGAGTTCTGGGCGAAGGCACCCGACGGCCAGGAGACCGCGCGCGAGCACTCGAACGGTGAGCCCGAGCTGCTGTTCACGTGCAGCGGCACGACGAGAAAATATGCTCCCAGCACCAGCAGCAGGGCAGTGACCAGCAGACAGGCCTTGACGGCCGGAGCCAGCGGGACCAGTGGTCTCGACGCGGACGTCGGTTCGGTAGGGTCGGGGTCGGGCATGCCGCGCATGCTAGCCCACCACCGGCACGAGTCAGGAGCGCGTCACGATGACCTCGGCGCGCCGCTACCGTCCCGCGCTGGACGGGCTCCGCGGAGCGGCGGTGCTGGCCATCATCGGCTACCACCTGGGTGTCCCGGGCGTCCACGGAGGGTGGCTGGGCGTCGATCTGTTCTTCGTCCTGTCGGGCTTCTTGATCTGCTCGCTCCTGCTGCGCCAACGGCTCGGCGAACCACCGACGCCGCTGCGGTCCTTCTGGGCCGCTCGCGCGCGTCGCCTGTTCCCGGCGCTCGCGCTGGTGCTCGCCGCGGTCGTGGTCCTCGGCTTCACGCTGACCCCGCCGTCCATGCGGCCGGTGCTGCGCGGGGACGTGCTGTCCACCCTCGGCTACGTGAGCAACTGGCGCTTCGTGTGGGGCAAGGAGGCCTACTTCGCCTCCATCGCGAACCCCTCCCCGCTCCGTCACACGTGGTCCCTGGCGGTCGAGGAGCAGTTCTACCTGCTGTTCCCGCTCGTGCTCATCTGCGTGCTCCGGCTCCCCCCGCGCTGGCGGGCGGGCGTGCTGGCGCTGGGCGCCGTGGCCAGCAGTCTCGCCATGGCAGTGCTCTACGACGGCGGACGCCACCTCGACCGCGTCTACTACGGCACCGACACCCACTCCTTCGGACTCCTGGTCGGCGCCGCCGCGGCCATGCTGCTCCACCCGGCGGGGGGCGCCACCGCCGGCCTCCGCGGCCGCCTCGAGACCGCGGCACGACGTGCTGCCGCGCCGTCCCTGGTGGTGCTCGTGGCCGCGCTGGTGGCCGGCAGGGAGACCTGGCCGCTGCTGTACCGCGGCGGGCTGGCCGGCTTCTCGGTGCTGACGGTGGTCGTCGTGGTCGCGGCCGCCGCCGAGCAGCGCTCGCCGGTGCAGGCGGTGCTGGCCTGGGAGCCGCTGCGCCGGGTGGGAGTGATCAGCTACGGGCTCTACCTGTGGCACTGGCCTGTGTTGGTCTACCTCGACGCCGAGCGCGCGGGCGTCGGCGGCTGGCCGTTGCGAGTGCTCCAGGCGGCCCTGACCGGCGCGCTGGCGCTGGCCTCCTACGTGCTTGTCGAGCGGCGGGTCCGTCGAGACGGCTTCGCGGCAATCCTGCCGGGGCGTCCCCGACAGAGCCTGGTCGCCGCGAGCCTGGTGCTGCCCGTCCTGCTGCTGGGGTGCACGGCGATGCCGCTGTCGAGCGTCGAGCTCACCGCGCACCACTCGAACACCACCTTCGCCGCAGCGCCCTACCGGCCGACGTGGACGAGCACCCGGGCGATGCTGGTCGGCAACTCCGTCCCCGCGGGGCTCGTGGAGCACTTCCCTCGGCTGCGCTTCCCGGACCTGGCGGTCTCTGCGAGCACGAACTACGGCTGCGACCTGCTCGGCACGGAGAAGGTGGTCGGTGGCGCGGTGGTGCCCATCTCGGATGACTGCGCGGCCTTCGAGGCGCACTGGTCGGACCCGGTCCGCACGGTGCACCCCGACGTCGTCGTCTACTTCGTGACCCAGACCCTGCTCGACGACCTCCGCATCGACGGTCACACGGTCCGGCGGGGCACGGCCGCGCACTGGAGGTTCCTCGACCAGCGGCTCAGCCACCTGCGTCGGGTGGCCCTGGCCGCCGGGGCGCCCGGCTTCGACGTGGTGACGCTGGCCTGCCACCGGCTCAGCGTGATCGGCGCCGAGTCGGTGCGGATGAACGACGATGCCGAGGTGCGTGCGCTCAACCAGCACGTGAAGGACTGGGCCCACCGACACCGGGTGCCCGTCCTCGACCAGTACGCCCGGCTCTGCTCGGGCGGGTTCCACGACGCGATCGACGGCACCACGCTCTACGACGACGACCTGCACTTCACGCCGCGGTCGGCGGCGGTCTTCTGGTCCTGGCTCGCGCCGGCCATCCTGCGCACCGTCCGCGACCCAGCGCCTACCCTGAAGCCGTGAGCGCCCGTCGGACCAGCCGTCAGACTCTGAGGGGCGGGGTGGTGATCGCCGTCGCCCTGGGGATCATGAACCTCGCGACGTACGGCTTCACGATCCTGGCGGCGCGGCTGCTCGGCCCGGAGGAGTACGGCGCGCTGGCGGCCGTGATGGGTCTCCTGCTCGTCGTCAACGTGCTCTCCCTCGGCCTGCAGGCCACCGGCGCGCGACGGGTCAGCGCCACCTCGGAGAACCTCGCGGACATCGAGCGCGAGGTGATGGCGACCAGCTACGTCACGGCTGCCGCGCTCGGCGTCCTCGCGCTGGCGCTCGCGCCGGTGGTCACCAGCATCCTCGACCTCGGACACTGGGGGACCGCCGCCCTGATCGCGGTCACCCTGGTGCCGCTCTCGGTGATGGGCGGGCAGGCCGGCGTCCTCCAGGGCTCACGACGTTGGGGTCCGCTGGCCGCCATCTACCTGGCCGCCGGCATCGGCCGGCTCGGCTTCGGGGCGGCCGCCCTCCTCGTCGAGCGCAGCACCGAGGGGGCGATGGTCGGGGTGACGCTCGGGGCGTTCCTGCCCGCCGTCATCGGGTGGCTCGCCCTGCGCTCCCCCGCCCGGCGCCGGGACATGGCCCCCGCCTCCACCTCCCGGCTCCCCGCCTGGGCGCCCGGTGGAGCGCTGCGGGAGACGCTGCACAACTCCCACGCGCTGCTGGCGTTCTTCGCGCTGTCCAACGCCGATGTGATCATCGCCCGCAGCATCCTGGGCGGCCACCAGGCCGGGCTCTACGCCGGCGGCCTGATCTTGTCCAAGGCGGTGCTGTTCCTGCCTCAGTTCGTGGTGGTGATCGCCTTCCCCTCGATGTCCAAGAACGGCGCGGGACCGCGGATGCACCTGCTGAGCCTGGGGCTGGTGCTGCTGATCGGCGTCGTCACCGTCGCCGGTGTCGCCGTGCTCTCGTCCCTGGCCGTGGTGTTCGTCGGGGGGCCGGCGTATGTGGACCTCCAGGGACGGCTGTGGGTGTTCGCGGCCCTCGGCACGCTGCTCGCGATGATCCAGCTGATGGTCTACGGCGTGGTCGCCCGCCAGCGCCAGCGCATGGTGTTCGTGGTCTGGGGGGCGCTCGCGGTCCTCGTGTGCCTGTCGCCGTTCGTGGGCTCGGTGGGCTTCCTGCTGGCTGCGGTGGTGTCGGTCGACCTGGTGCTGTTCGTCGTCTTGCTGGTCGCGACGCTGCGCACGCCGGCCCCGCGCGGCACCTCACCCACGGCGAGCCCCGCAGCCGTGTGACGGGTCAGTGCGCGGCCTCGTGCCAGCTCCGGCCGGTGCCGACGGACACGTCGAGCGGCACGGTGAGCTCGGCCGCCGCACCCATCTGCTCACGCACGAGCACCTCGAGGTCGGCTGCCTCGCCCGGAGCCACTTCGAAGACCAGCTCGTCGTGCACCTGCAGCAGCATCCGGGAGTCGAGCGAGGATGCCTCCAGGGCCGCGTCGACCTTGAGCATCGCCACCTTGATGATGTCGGCCGCCGACCCCTGGATCGGCGCGTTCAGCGCCATCCGCTCGGCCATCTCGCGGCGTTGGCGGTTGTCGCTGGTCAGGTCGGGGAGGTAGCG
>JBDTXF010000356.1:0-4070 GCA_040006355.1 Nocardioidaceae bacterium
TGGAAGCAGGCCTGGGACGCGGCGCTGTACGGCGCGGAGGGGTTCTACCGCCGGGAGTCGCCGGTGGCCCACTTCCGGACCTCCGTGCACGCCTCGTCCCTGTTCGCGGAGGCCCTGGTCCGGATGACCCGCGAGGCCGGCCTGGACACCGTCGTGGACATCGGCTCCGGGCGCGGTGAGCTGCTGACCGCGCTGCACCGGATCGACCCGGACCTGGACCTGCTCGGCGTCGAGGTCGCGGCCCGCCCCGAGGGTCTGCACCCGTCGATCGCCTGGACCTCCGCACTGCCGGAGTCCGTGGACGGCCTCGTGGTCGCCAACGAGTGGCTGGACAACATCCCCTGCCACGTCGTCGAGGTGGACCCGGTCGGCGTGCCACGGGTGGTCCACGTGGACCCCGCCACGGGCACCGAGGAGCTCGGTGCCGCCCTGGGGCACGCCTCCGTGCCCGACTCGCTCCAGGAGTGGGTGGACCGCTGGTGGCCGCTGGACCTCAGCCGACCAGGTCTGCGGGCCGAGGTGGGCACCACCCGGGACACCGCCTGGGCGGACGTGGTCGGCCGCGTCGGGCACGGCATCGCCGTCGCCGTGGACTACGGGCACACCCGCGCGGACCGGCCGCCGCTCGGGACGCTGCGGTCCTACCGGGACGGCCGCGAGGTCGACGTGCTCCCGGACGGGTCCCGGGACGTCACCGCGCACGTGGCGGTCGACGCCGTCGCCGCGCGGGTCGGGGCCGTCGTACGCCGGCAGCGCGACGTGCTCAGGGAGCTGGGTGTGCGTGGCGCACCGCCCGACCGGGGCCGGGCGACCAGCGACCCGGCGGGCTACGTCCGGGCACTCTCGACGGCCTCGGAGGCGGCCGAGCTCACCGACAGCCACGGCCTCGGTGGCTTCGCCTGGGTCGTGACGACCAAGGGCTGACCGATCTCCGGAGATCGCCACTCACGACAGCGGCCGGCCGGCCGGACCGAGCACCTGCGCCGCGGGCCTGCGGCTGGCTGCGGTCAGGGCGTTCTCAGTGTCCAGGAGCCGACGCGCCTCGCCGGCGTCGCGGTGTCGCGCCCGCACCTTGACCGACCCGGGCGGGCTGTCCACGTGCAGGTCCGCCAGCCCCAGCATCCGCTGGACGGGTCCCTGGTGGATCTGGAGGGACTGCACCCGGGCGTGCGGCACGACGTGCGTGCGTCGGGAGAGCATCCCCTCGCGGCTCACCACCAGGTGCTCGCCGACGCCGGCCGCGAGGAACCGCCGCCACAGCGGTGCCACCCAGCGGGCACGGGTGGGCGGCGGGGTGAGCACGACCGCGTCCGGGTCGGGCCCACCTGCGTCGGCGAGCAGCGTGCGAGCCAGGGAGAGGACCACGTCGCGGGGGGCGACCGGCATCACCGTCGACCCCGACGGCTTGCCGTCCGCGTCCCTCGCGCCCTGGCCTGCGACCGACACGTCGAGGCGGGCCCAGCCCAGGCGACGCCACAGCAGGGGCTCGGTCACCACCACCCCCTGCACCCTGGCCAGCGTGATGGTCTGCGCGCTCAGCTCGAACAGCCCGCGTCGCACCTGCACAGCCGACGCCGGGCCCGCCGAGGTCGCGGTGACGGTGACGGTGAACCCGTAGAACGCCGACAGCTTGCGGAACTGGGTCAGCCCGAAGCCCAGCACCACCGGGACCACCCCGACCGCACCGCCGATCGGACCGAGGACCGCGAAGACACCACCGATCACGACCGCCGTGGCCAGGAACCCGATCGTCTCCGGAGACAGCAGCAGGCTCACCAGCAGAATGCCCAGGTCGAGACGAGCCACCAGGTGCTCGGGGGCAGGCGCTGCGGGGTGGAGGGCCGCTCCGTCCTGGTCCGCCCGGTCAGCCGGATCCGGGGGCGTGAGGGTGCCCCGCCCTGCGAGCACGGCGTCGCGCCGGGAGAGCAGGGTCGTGCGCAGCTGCTGGGCGTCCTCGAGCCGCAGGAAGGCCAGCGACCCTTCCTTCGAGCCGCCCCCCGCGACGTCCATCTTGAGCTCGGCCAGGCCGAACAGCCGGGCCACGAAGGGCTGCACGATGTCGATGCCCTGCAGCCGGTCGACCCGGATCCGCCGCGACTGACGGGACACCACACCGGTGTCGACGCGCAGCTCGTCGGCCTCGATCCAGTACTTCGTGCGCAGCCACGATGCGGCACCCCAGGCCGCACCGGCCAGGAGGAGGGCGAGCAGCAGCGCAGCGATCGGACCGAGCTCACCGTGCAGGAGCCTGTCCCAGGTGGACGCCAGGACGGCCACGACCAGGATCGAGCTGCGCACCAGGGGCGTCAGCGGGGACAGCCGCCGGAACGGGTGCTCGACGGACGCGACGTCCGGCACGCCGGCCGCCGGATCGGGCACGGGACCCGGATCGGGCGACGGATCGGGCCCCGGATCAGGGCTCACAGTCCTGCGGCCTGGGTCTCACCGAGGGACGTCAGCCGGTCCCGCAGCCGGGCGGCCTCCGCGGCCGGCAGCCCCGGGATCCGCGCACTGGTGCCCGGGCTCGCGGTGTGCAGATGGACGCTGGCCATCTTGAACATCTGCTCGAGCGGACCAGCGTGCACGTCGACGTACTGCATCCGTCCGTAGGGGACGACCACCAGCCTGCGGAACATCGCGCCGTGCTTGATGTAGAGGTCCGCGTCTCGCTCGGCGTAGCCCCACCACCGGGCGTTGCGCCCGATCACCACCCAGCCGGCCGCGCCGGCGGCCACGACCAGCACCCCGACGACGACGGGGACCCAGCGTGGCGACCAGAGGAGCCCGAGTGCCACCAGTGCCAGGAGGAGCACCACGACGACGGACACGAGCAGGGTGCGGCGCAGGCGGGCCAGCGCGGGCGAGACCGGCTCCCAGCGCTGGTCCGGTGGGGCGAAGAGGTCGTCCATGACCCCGAGGCTACGGCCGTGTTCTCCAAGGGGGGCGCACGGCCAGCCGCTGGTAGGTTTGGCCCCGCCGCAGCGTCGACGTGGAGGTCTCAACCGGTTGCACGGCAGTAGCCCGCCCAGAGGATCGTCGGGCCGTCGGGAGCCCGACGAGGTGACCGTGACGGTCGGGGCCGGTGCACGGAGCGCCGCACCCGGGGCCGTCGTGCTGGACCTCGGCCACCAGCACCCGTCCGCGCACGGCGGGCTCCAGCTGAGGCTGGTGCTCGACGGGGACCTGATCGTGAGCTGCGACCCGGTGGTGGGCTTCGTCCACCGTGGTGTGGAGAAGCTCTTCGAGGTCCGGGACTACCGGCAGGTCCTGGTGCTCGCGAACCGTCACGACTGGCTGTCGGCGTTCTCCTCCGAGCTCGGGGTGGTGCTCGCGGTCGAGGGGATGCTCGGCCTGGAGGTGCCTCGCCGGGCGACCTGGACGCGCACCCTGCTCGCCGAGCTCAACCGGGTGCTCAGCCACCTGATGTTCCTGGGGTGCTCCCCCGTCGGGCTGAGCGGCACGGCGACGCTCGCCGGTGCCTTCGGTGAGCGGGAGACGGTCCAGCAGGTGATGGAGGAGATCTCCGGTGGCCGGATGCACTACATGTTCAACCGGGTCGGCGGGCTCAAGGAGGACCTCCCGTCGGGCTGGCTCGACCGGGTCGACGCGGCCGTGGGGAGCGTCGGACGGGCGCTCCCCAGCCTCGAGGAGCAGGTGCTCGGTGACCCCGGGTTCCGGTCCCGCACCCAGGGCATCGGGGTGCTCGACACCGCCCTCGTCGACGCGTACGGCGTGAGCGGACCGCTCGCACGCGCCTCCGGCGTCGACTTCGACCTGCGCCGTGACGAGCCCTACCTCGCCTACGACGACCTGCTCCGCGACGGCGTGCTGCGGGTGCCGACCCGCACCACGGGGGATGCCTACGCGCGCTTCGAGCTGCTCCTGGAGCAGGTCCGTGTCTCCCTGGCCCTCTCCACCGCCTGCGTGGAGCGGCTGCGCTCGCTCGATGTGGGTCCGGTCAACGTGCGGCTGCCGAAGATCCTGCGGCTGCCCGAGGGCTCGACGTATGCGTGGACCGAGAACCCGCTGGGGATCAACGGCTACTACCTCGTCTCGCGGGGCGACAAGAC
>JBDTXF010000357.1:0-4048 GCA_040006355.1 Nocardioidaceae bacterium
CGGGCCAACTCGATGTCCGGGTCCGCGGCCAGGCCGCCATGCACCGGTCCGGGCTGGACCATGGTGCTCTTGGGCGCTGCCAGCCATCCGAAACGCTGACCGAGGCTGGTGCGTCCGGCGGCGATCCCCGCATCGCCCCGGCACACCGCCTCGATCGCATCGAGCGCGGACCGGACGGACTCGACGTCCAGGTCGGTCGCGACGGCCAGCAACCGGCTGTCGATCACCTGACTGGCGCAGCCCAGGTACCCCGCGGCCTGGCAGTAGAGCACCACGCCGATGTTCAGGAACTCCTCGCGGTCGACGCGCGGAACGCAGCGCAACACCACGTACTGGAAAGGTAATCGCTCGGTCACCGAGCACCGCCGGGCAGCCACGCATCGCGATTGTCCATTCGTGCCAGCAGATACTCCAGATAGCCGGCGCGTACCGCGGCCGGATCCTGGCGCTCACCGGCCGGCTCCAGCCACTCGTCCGGCACCTGCTCCAGCACCTCGGACAGTAGTTTTGCATCTATCTTCGCTGCCAGTTCCGCATCGGCGGCGGCTGCCTGGGCTGCGTAGTCGACGAAGACATGGTCGCTGATGTCGTACGGTTGCTGGGCAAACCTCGTCGGGCTGGCTGTGGCCGAGCCCCAGCTGTGGTGAAAGTACAGCGCCGCGCCGTGGTCGATCAGCCACAGCTCGCGGTGCCAGATCAGCAGGTTCGGGTTGCGCCAGCTGCGGTCGACGTTGGCGGTCAGGGCGTCCAGCCACAGGATCGAGGCAGCCACCTCCGGGTCGGGCGTGTAGCCCCCGTCGTACCCGAAGGAGCCGGGCAGGAAGTCCACGCCGAGGTTGAGCCCGATGCTCGCGGTGAGCAGGTCCTGGACCTCCTGGTCCGCCTCGTAGGTGCCGATCACCCGGTCCAGGTCGACGCCCACCAGCTCGGGGGTGCGGATCCCGAGCCGCCGAGCCAGCTCGCCGACCACCACCTCGGCGACCAGCACCTTGAGGCCCTGTCCGGCCCCCCGGAACTTGCAGACGTAGGTGCCGAGGTCCTCGGCCTCCACGATGCCCGGCAGCGACCCGCCCTCGCGCAGCGGCGTGACGTAGCGGGTCGCGGACACGGTGCGGATCACGCGGTGACCCTATCGGCCGAGCGGGTCCCCGTCGGTCAGCCGCTGTCGCTGCGCCTCGACGTCGTAGTCCGGACCCGGCCAGCCCGGGTTCATCGAGGTGAGCGTCTCCTTCAGGATCTCGGCCACCGCGAGGTCGCGATACCACTTCCGGTCGCTCGGCACGACGAGCCACGGTGCGTGCAGGGTGTTGGTCCTCTCGATCGCGAGCTCGTAGGCGGCGTGGTAGTCCCACCAGAGACCGCGCTCGTCGATGTCGCCGGGGTTGAACTTCCAGAGCTTCTCGGGGTCGTCCAGCCGGGCCAGCAGCCGGGCCTTCTGCTCCTCGGGAGAGATGTGCAGCATGCACTTCACCACGACTGTGCCCTCGTCGACCAGCCGCTTCTCGAAGTCGTTGATCGCCTTGTAGCGCTGGGTGATCTCGCGACGGGTGGCCAGCTTGCGCACCCTGGCGATCAGGACGTCCTCGTAGTGGGAGCGGTCGAAGACCCCGATGATCCCGGCCCTGGGCGTCTCGCGCTCGATCCTCCACAAGAAGTCGTGGCGCAGCTCGGTGCGGGTCGGTGCCTTGAACGACTTGATGTGCAGGCCCTGCGGGTCGACGAGGCCCATGGAGTGACGGACGATGCCGCCCTTGCCGGCGGTGTCCATGCCCTGCAGCACGATCAGCACCCGCCGGGAGCCGCCGCTCACCCCTTCGGCGAACAGCCGCTCCTGCAGGTCGGCGAGCTCTCCGCCCATGGCCAGGAGCGCCGCCTGTCCCTTCTTCTTCGTGCCGGAGAAGCCGGGCTTCCCCCGCGTGTCGTACGTCGTGAGGTCGACCGGGCCGCGCGGGACCGTCAACGTCTCGAGGAGGGAGGTCTGCCTGCTGCTCCACGTCGCCATGGCAGGACTATGCCCTCCCGCTCGGGAGCGCGTCACCCTCGCGGGCCAGCGCGACCAGGCGACTGATCGCACGGTGGTACTTCTTGCGGTAGCCGCCCTCGAGCAGCGGCGGTGCGAAGAGCCGGTCGAAGCTCACCCCGCTGGCCACCACGGGCAGGTCCCGGTCATACATCCGGTCCGCGAGCACCACCAGCCGCAGTGCGACGGACTGGTCCTCGACGGTCCGCACGTCCTCCAGGCAGACCACGCGCACGCCGTCGAGCAGCGCGCCGTACTTCGAGGGGTGCACGTCGGCGAGGTGCCGGGACAGGTCGACGAAGTGGTCGAGGCTGGCGCCCTGCTGCCCGGCGACCCGCTTCACGGTGTCCAGGTCGGGGGCGTCGGGCGCGTCGGGCAGACCGCGGTGCCGGAAGTCCTCGCCGTCGATCCTCACCGACTCGAAGTGCGCCGAGAGCCCCTGGATCTCGCGCAGGAAGTCGTCGGTCGCGAAGCGGCCCTCACCGAGCCTGCCCGGCAGCGTGTTCGAGGTGGCCGCCAACCGCACGCCCGCCTCCCGCAGCCGGGTCAGCAGCGTGGAGACCAGCACGGTGTCCCCCGGGTCGTCGAGCTCGAACTCGTCGACGCAGACCAGGGCGTAGGACGACAGGGCGTCGACCGCGTCGTGGAAGCCGAGCGCCCCCACGAGGTGGGTCAGCTCGACGAAGGTCGCGAACAGCTTCGGACCCGGTGCGGCGTGCCACAGCGAGGCGAGGAGGTGGGTCTTGCCCACGCCGTAGCCGCCGTCGAGGTAGACCCCGGCCGGGCCGTCGAGCCCCTTCGCCTTGCCGAACAGGCGGCTCCGGGGCCTCTTCGGGGTGCCCAGCGTGCCGGCGAAGGCGTGCAGCGTCTCGACGGCCTCGGACTGCGACGGCTGGTCCGGGTCGGGGCGATAGCTGTCGAAGCTGACCTCGGAGAAGCGGGGCGGGGGCACCAGCTCCGCGAGCAGCCGGTCCGCGGGCACGCGAGGGTCGCGTTCGCTCAGCTGGATCGGCACACGGGGAGCCTACGGTGCCTACGATGGCGGCGTGGATCTCCCCGTGATGCCTCCGGTCCAGCCGATGCTCGCCAAGTCCGTGAAGGGCATCCCCGACCCGACCAGGCACGGCGGGCTGCTCTTCGAGCCCAAGTGGGACGGGTTCCGGGCGATCGTCTTCCGGGACGGCGACGAGGTCGAGATCGCCAGCCGCAACACCAAGTCGCTGACCCGCTACTTCCCTGAGGTGGTCGCGGCGGTGAAGGCCTCGCTGCCGGAACGCTGCGTCGTCGACGGCGAGATCTTCGTCGCGATCGGCGACCGGCTGGAGTTCGAGACGCTGCAGGAGCGGATCCACCCGGCCGACTCGCGGGTGCGGATGCTGGCTGAGAAGACCCCGGCCGGCCTCGTCGCCTTCGACCTGCTCGCGATCGGCGACGAGGCGCTGATGGGCGAGGCCTTCGAGGTGCGACGCACCCGGCTCGAGCAGGCCCTCGCGCACGCCGAGCCGCCGGTGCACCTGACCCGGACGACGGCAGACCCCGTCGAGGCCGAGGAGTGGTTCAGGAGCTTCGAGGGCGCCGGGCTCGACGGCGTGGTCGCCAAGCCGCTGGGTGCGACGTACCAGCCGAACGGCCGGACCATGCTGAAGATCAAGCACGAGCGCACGGCGGACGTCGTGGTCGCGGGCTACCGGCTGCACAAGACCTCGACACCGGAGCGGCCGCTGCTCGGTTCGCTGCTGCTCGGGCTGTACGCCGACGGCAGGCTGCAGCACATCGGGGTCTCCGCCTCGTTCACCGCGCAGCGCCGTGCCGAGCTCGTCGCGGAGCTGCAGCCGCTGGTCGTCACCGACCTCTCCGAGCACCCGTGGGGCGAGTGGAGCGAGTGGGCCATCGCCAATCCCGACCGGGTGCCTGGCACCCAGAGCCGGTGGAGCGCCGGCAAGGACCTGTCGTTCACACCGCTGAGGCCGGATCGGGTGCTCGAGGTCGGCTACGACCACATGGAGGGCAGACGCTTCCGGCACACCG
>JBDTXF010000358.1:0-4026 GCA_040006355.1 Nocardioidaceae bacterium
CCACTCCAGCACGTTGCGCTCGATCACCAGCGTGCCGAGCGCGCCGTGCGCATGTCCCTCGGCTGCGCGTTGCCCCGCCGGTCGGATGTCGACCAGGATCGCGCCGTCGCGGACCTCCTCGAACGCCCGCGCCGCGGCGATCCGGTCGAGACGGGAGCGGGCATCGTCGAGGAGGGCGTCGATGCCGGCGTACGTCGTGCTCACCACAGGTCTCCACGGTGCTCGACGCTGGTGACGACGAGGCGACCTCGCACCAGCTCGTAGCGAGTCATCGCGGGCAGGCTCGGCGCGTAGGCGTGCAGGGAGACCGCTGCTTGGGTGCCGTCGTTGACGACGTCGTGGATGTGGCTGGGGTCGAAGTGTCGCCCGTTGCCCTGGGCCAGGGTGCGGACGTGCACGGACCCGTTCCAGGAGTATTCCGTCAGGGTGCCCCGCAGGGTCGTGAACGCGCCGCTGGCGGAGCCGTGGTCGTGCCAGCCGGTGCTCGTGCCGACCGGCCAGGTGATCAGCCACAGCTCGACATCGGCGTCGGACTCGGCGGGGAGGCGCCGCCAAGTGCGCTCGGAACCGGTCAGGTCGAGGCCGCCGAGGAGGTCGCGCACCGAGGTGGCGGTCTCACCGCCGAGCACGTCAGTGAGCGTCTGGGCGGCAGCGGACAGTGGGTTGGCCGGGCGCTGGATCCGAGCCGTGGGGAAGATCGACATGGGGACTCCTGAAGCTGGTACTTGATGTTTCTCAAGTAACTTACTACAGATTGTCGGGACGACAGGAATTTGCATCGCGACAGGCCCGGTCAGCTCAGGGCAGGCGGGCGATCAGCTCGGCCGGGGAGACCCGGGAGCCGGTGTAGAACGGCACCTCGTCGCGCACGTGGCGACGTGTCTCGGAGCCACGCAGGTGCCGCATCAGGTCGACGATGCGGTAGAGCTCGTCGGCCTCGAAGGCCAGGATCCACTCGTAGTCGCCGAGCGCGAACGACGACACCGTGTTGGCGCGCACGTCCGGGTAGTCGCGCGCCATCATCCCGTGCTCGGCCAGCAGCCGGCGACGCTCGGCGTCCTCCAGGAGGTACCACTCGTAGGACCGCACGAACGGGTAGACGCAGACGTAGGGACGCGCCTCCTCGTCGGCGAGGAACGCCGGCACATGGCTCTTGTTGAACTCGGCGGGGCGGTGCAGCGCCATCTGCGACCACACTGGCTCGAGCCGGGCACCGAACGCGGTGCGACGGAAGCGGTGGTAGGCGTCCTGCAGCTCGTCCGCGGTCTCAGCGTGCCACCACACCATCAGGTCCGCGTCGGCCCGCAGCCCGGCGATGTCGTAGAGACCGCGCACCGTCACGTCGGCGGCCCCGAGCTCGGCGAACAGCTTGTCGACCTCGGACGCCTCGGCCTCGCGGTCGGACTCGCCGATCACGTCGCGCAACCGGAACACCGACCACATCGTGTAGCGGATGGTGGCATTGAGGTCCTTGGCGGCCTTGCCCTGGTTGGGCTTCCTCTCGGTCATGCCCTCATTCTCCCCCGTCCGCCAAGGCCGCGAGGACCTGGGTGGCCGCCAGCTGCGCCGAGGCGATGCAGGCCGGCAGGCCCAGTCCGTCGTACACCGCGCCGCAGACCGCCAGCCCGGGCTCGGCGGCCACCGCGTGACGGATCCTGCGCACCCGGTCGACGTGCCCGACGGCGTACTGCGGCAGTGCCCCGCCCCACCGCTGCACGTGAGCGTCGACCGGCCGCACGCTCAGCCCGATCGCGTCGGCGAGGTCCTCCAGTGCCAGCTGCACGAGCTCCTCGTCGGTGCGCTGCAGCGTCTCCTCCTCGCGGTAGCGCCCGATCGAGCAGCGCATCACCAGCACCGCGTCCTCGCCGGCGTCACCGGCGGCACGGATCCAGTCCCACTTCGCGAAGGAGTACGTCGAGGCCTTCACCACCCGCTTGTCGACCGGCGGCACGAGGAAGCCGGAGCCCTCGGTGGCAGGGAAGTCCCGGGCACGAAAGGCCATCGTCACGATCGCCATCGAGGCGTAGTCGATCAGACCCAGCTCGAGGGAGGCGCCCGGTGCCACGTCGGCGAGCAGCCGCGCGGCCGGCCGGGCCGGGGTCGCCAGCACCACCGCGTCGGCGGGCGGCGTCGCCGCGTCGTGCGCCGACCCGACGACCAGATCCCAACCGCCCTCCGCGCCCCGGCTGAGGTCGCGCACGGTGCTCCCGGTGCGCACGTCGAGCCCGGCGGCCACCGCCCCCGCAAGCTGGGCAAGGCCCCCGACCAGACCCGCGAAGACCGGCACGTCGGACACCGCCGCGGTAGCAGCGGCGGCGGCATGCATCATCGAGCGGTCGCGGTCGAGCAGCGCGACGACCTGCGGCGCGGCCGCGCTCGCCGAGATCTCGCGGGCGTGCCCGGCATAGACGCCTCCGAGCAGCGGCTCCACCAGCCGGTCCACCACCTCGCGGCCGAACCTCTCCTCGACCAGCCAGCCGATGCTGACGTCCTGGCCGTCCAGGTGCGTCGCGGCCAGCATCGGCTCGACGGCGACCCGGGCCAGACCATGCTTGGAGATCACACCGCTCTCGGCGAGACGCCGCGCGTCGGTCGGCACCCCCATCAGCGTGCGCGGCATCGGCCGCATCCGGCCGCGCGACCAGAGGTTCGCCGCGATCGACTCGGGGTGCACCAGGCGGTCGCCGAGCCCCGCCTCGCGGGCCAGGGCGACCGCCTCGGGACGTCGGTTGAGCATCGACTCCGCGCCGACGTCGACCCGGACACCCCCGACCTCGGCACTCGCCAGCTTGCCCCCCAGGGCGGGGGACGCCTCGAGGACCACCACTTCCACATCCGGCGCGGCACGACGTACGGCGTCGGCGGCGGCGAGGCCTGCGATCCCGGCGCCGACGACGACCAGGCGGCGCGGCTCGGGTGCGTGGTCGTGGCTCACCGCTCCACCCTGCCACCCGCAGGGAACCGGTCGGCGACGGCGCGCGTCACAACCCCGGTGGCAGCACGTCACTCCTTGACCGGATCGGGGCACGACATGAGGACCAGGACCCATCGGCTCGCGCTGGCGGCCGGCACCGCCCTCACCCTCGCGGGACTGACCGCCTGCAGCGGCAGTGGCGGCGGCAGTGGCGGCGGCAGTGGCGGCGGTGACGGCAGCCAGACCAGGTCCGACTCGGCCACCAGCACGTCAGCCTCCGTGGCTGCTCCGCAGGCAGGCCCCTTGGCCAGGGGGATGGCGCAGCCCCCCTCGGCGATCGACGCGAAGCGGGCACCGGTGCACACCGCGGCGGTGATCCGCACGGGTGCCATCTCGCTGACCAGCCGGCATCTCTCGACGGTACGCCGGGAGGTCGACGGGCTGCTCACCTCGCTCGGCGGCTCGGTCGACCACGAGACCACCAGCAACGACCGGTCCGGCGCCGTCAGGCGCTCGACGCTGGTGCTGCGGGTGCCGGTCGCCCGCTTCGAGGCCGCCAAGGACGCCCTGGAGAGGCTGGGCACCCTGAAGTCGTCGACGGAGTCCTCGAAGGACGTGACCACCGAGGTCATCGACACCGCCGAGCGGGTGCAGACCTTGCAGAACAGCCTCGATCGGCTGCAGAGGTTCCAGCGGTCGGCGACCGACGTCAAGGACCTGATCAGCTTCGAGGAGCAGATCACCACCCGGACCTCGGAGCTCCAGTCCCTCAAGGCGCAGCAGACCTACCTCTCCGGCCAGACGTCGATGTCCACGATCACGCTGCGGCTCTCGACCCCGAAGACCTACGTCGCGCCGCCCAGCGCGCTGCACGACGCCGGCTTCCTGTCCGGCCTTCGAGGCGGCTGGAGCGCGCTGGTCGGGGCCGTCGTGGTCGCGCTCACCGTGCTCGGTGCGCTCATGCCGTTCCTGGTGGTCGTGCTGGTGCTCGGCGTACCCACCTGGCTGCTGCTGCGCCGCCGGGCCACCCCCACCCCCTGACCGGGAGCCCCCTGACCGACAACCCGATAGTCCGTGACCGGATGCAGGTTCTGGGGGGCCCAGAACCTGCG
>JBDTXF010000359.1:0-4025 GCA_040006355.1 Nocardioidaceae bacterium
AGATCGACGAGTCCTGGCTCGAGGGTGTCGAGACGGTCAGCGTCACCTCGGGCGCGTCGGTGCCCGAGGACCTCGTCGACGGCGTGCTCGCCTACCTCGCCGAGCGCGGCTATCCCGACGCACGGGCAGTGCACACCGCGGAGGAGTCGCTGATCTTCGCGCTCCCCCCGGAGCTGCGTCGTGACCTCCGCGCCGCGGAGGCCTCCAGGGCCTAGGCGCGGGAGGCCGGCGAGCGGTGGCCGGTGCGGATCGTGCCGGCGTTGCGCAGCGCGACCTGGCGCAGAGCGAGCACCCCCAACGTGAGCGCGTAGCCGACGACCAGCGCGCCCGCGTGGTGCGCGAGCCCGGTGACCAGGGTCTGACCGAATCCGTCGGTGGGGCGGGCCACCGAGCCCGGGGACAGCATCGCCAGCACGGCGATCGTGCCGGCCATCAGCAGCGGCGGAAAGACCCCGACGACGAAGAAGTCCTGGGGTCGTACGGCGAGGGCGGCCAGCAGGCAGACGAGCACGAAGGCGATGTCGAAGAAGAGCGTCAGGTTGCTGAAGACCAGCAGGTCGAGCAGCACCACGAGCAGCACCAGGAGCCCGGCGGCGACAGCGACCAGTCGACCGGGTCTGCGGCCCTCTTCCCACAGGGTCCTGCGGTGAGGCGCAACGGTGCTCACACCAGCAACGTAGGACCCTCTCGCCGGTGTCAGGGTGCGACGCGCCGGACAGGTGGCAACCGGTCGGTGTCGGGCGGCTCCTCGAGGTCCGGCAGGTCGGGTCGCTGCTCGGCCACCGTCTCCAGCAGCTCGGCGGCACTGAGCGGACGGGGGGCGTCGATCACCGGGTCTGGAGAATCCAGCTGGTCGGTGGAGACGCCGAGGTCGCCCATCCGTCGCGCTGAGACCAGCACCCGGGTCTCCAGCGACCCGACCGCACGGTTGTAGGCGCTGACCGCGCCGCTCAGCGAGCGTCCGAGCCGATCGAGGTGCCCCCCCATCGTCGCCAGCCGCTCGTGCAGCTCGCGCCCGACCTGGTGGATCTCCCGGGTCCTGTCGGCCAGGGTCTGCTGGGTCCAGGCATAGGCGACGGTGCGCAGCAGGGTGATCAGCGTCGTCGGCGTGGACAGCACCACCATCCGCTCCGCGGCGTACTCCAGCAGCGTCGGGTCGGCCTCCAGCGCCGCGGAGAGGAACGACTCCGCGGGCACGAAGAGCACCACGAACTCGGGCGTCGACGGCAGCGAGCGCCAGTAGGCCTTGCCGGCGAGCACGTCGACGTGTCGGCGCAGCTGGCGGGCGTGTCGCTCGAGGTGCACGGCGCGCTCGTCGTCGGAGTCCGCGCCGGTGGCGTCGAGGAACGCGTCGAGCGGGACCTTCGCGTCGACCACGACGTGCTTGCCGCCGGCCAGGTTCACCACCAGGTCGGGGCGCTGCGACGTGCGCGAGCCGTCGGCCGCCTCGGTCGGCGTGCTCAGCTGCTCGGTGAAGTCGCAGCGGTCCACCAGACCGGCGAGCTCGACGACCCGGCGCAGGTGCAGCTCACCCCATCGTCCGCGCACCTGCGGGCGGCGCAGCGCGGTCGACAACGTGGCGGTCTCACGACGCAGCACATCGGTGGAGAGCCGGACGTCGTCGACCTGCTGCTTGAGCTGGCTCTGCCAGGAGACGCCGTGCTGTGCCATGTCGCGCAGCTGGTCGTGCAACCGGTCGAGGCTCTCCCTCACCACGGCCGACTCGGCGGCCCGGGTCTCCGCCTGCTGGAGCTCGCGTGCATGCGAGACGGGCTCCCGCCCGGCGGTGCGGGCTCGCGCCCACAGCATGCCTGCGGCGGCTCCGAGGGTGAAGCCCGCGAGCAGCACGGTGAGCAGCGACAGCGTCGTGCCCATGTCGATCCCTGGGTCCATGCTCGAAGGATGACCTGTGGGACCGACAGTTCGGAGTCACTGCGTGGTGTCGCGGGTCCACGGCGTGGGTAGGAGCCGCGCATGTCGCCGTACACCTCGCCGTCGGCCGCCCCTCGCGGGCTCACCTTCGGGATGGCCGCGGAGAGCTACGAGCGCTTCCGGCCGGGCTATCCAGACGAGGTCGTGGAGCGCACGCTCGCCTTCGCGGGCCGCGACGTGAAACGGGCCGTGGAGGTGGGGTCCGGCACCGGGAAGGCGACCCGGGCGTTCGCGAGCCGCAACATCCACGTCACCGCTCTCGAGCCGGACCCGGACATGTTCAGCGTGCTGCGGCGCGAGACCGCCGGCATGCCGGTCGTCCCGGTGCACACCACCTTCGAGGCCTACGCCGGACCGCCCACCGACCTGGTCTTCGCCGCCGCGTCGTGGCACTGGACCGACCCGGGGATGCGGTGGGGCCACACGGCCGACCTGCTCGTCGCGGGTGGCGTCGTGGCGGTGTTCGGCAGCCCGCTGCGGATCGCCGATCCCGTCGTGGAGGCAGCGGCCACCGCGGCCGGGGCGCCGACTCCCGTGGAGGCGACCGATCCGGCACCGGACCGCGCCGGCCTCGCGGAGTCCGGGGTCTTCCACGACGTCGAGGAGCACCTGCTCGAGCGGGAGGTCGTGGTCTCACAGCGCGACTACGTCGGCCACCTGTCCACGCTCTCGACCTTCCTCGACCTGCGTCCGGACGCACGCCACGAGGCGCTGCGGCGGGTCGCGTCGGTCCTGCCCGCCCAGGTCCACCTCGACCTCGGCGTCCGGCTGCTCCTGGCGCGTCGCGCCTGACGCGGGGGTCAGACCAGGGCGCCGATGCGGGCGAGGAAGAACAGCATGATCGCCAGCACGACCACGACCACCAGCGCGACCACGAACCACGGCCCGATCGTGCGCTTCCCGGACCCGGCCGTCGTGGGGCCGGGATTGACGCTGCCGGAGTCCGGTGGCGTCTCGCCCGGAGGGACGCCACCGCCCGGCTCGAGGCCCGTCGTCTCCGACGGCTCCGGGTCCGGGTTCCGCGGGGTGTCGGCGTCCCGGCCACGCGTCGGCCCGCTGTCGTGGTCGGTCATGTGGCCGGCACCACGAACGCCGCCGTGACGTCGTACGTCGAGAACCGGCTGACCCGGTCGTCCTCGCCCAAGCTCAGCAGGGAGACCCCGGCGTACTCCAGCGAGCGGCCGGCGGTCAGGGTCGCCTTCGAGGTCCACTCCCTGACGGCGATGTCGCCCGCCTCGGCGATGCGCCCGAACTCGGTGCTGATCTCGGAGAACTGGTCGCGATGGCTCGCCCAGAACTGCTCCGGGTCGGTCGTCGGGCCGTGCGCCCTGTCGAGCTCGGGGCGGCTGAGCTCGGCGCCATCGGCGAACTGCCCGACCAGCGAGGCCGCGTCGCCGGAGCTCTCCATCTGCTGGAGGGAGTCGGCGAACCCCTGGGCTCGTGCGGTGTCTGACATGCGAGGCCAGTGCCCTCAGGAACGTTCGGCAAACTGCCCGTGCCGCCACAGGCCGGTGGCGAGACACACACCCCAGAGCAGGAACAACGGGTCCCACAGTGCGGCGTGCCCGAGCTGTGCCGCACGGTCGTAGCCGTCCGGGGTGGTGATGAGGCCGGTCAGCACCCCCCACGAGACGACGACGTTGAGGCTGCCGTAGGCGACCAGCACGACGGCACCCGCGGTGAACAGCCACCGCCACGGCCGGACCGGGCGGAGCCGGCCAGCCGCCCAGACCAGGGGAAGTGCTGCACCGAGCGCCTTGACGACCGCGACCACGGCGAGCACCAGTCCGGCACGGACCGGCTGGTCGTCGACGAGGTGCACCGCCCACTGCCCGACGGTGCCGAGGAGCCGTCGGCCGCCGAGCGCCCAGTAGAGGCTGAACGCGGCGTGCAGCCCGCCGGCGACGGCAGCCGCCTGGAGCCACCGCCGTCCGCGGGTCATGGCCGCAGGTCGACGATCACGGGGGCGTGGTCGCTGGCGCCCTTGCCGGCCCTCGCCTCGCGGTCGATCTCCGCGCCCGTGACCCGGGCCGCGAACGCGGGCGAGCCGAGCACGAAGTCGATGCGCATCCCGCGGTTGCGCTCGAAGCGCT
>JBDTXF010000360.1:0-4021 GCA_040006355.1 Nocardioidaceae bacterium
CCGGAAGGCGACGACTCGAAGCGCGACACAGCCAGCACAGGGGCATGATCATTGAGGTGATGAACCCGAATAGTCATTGATCTCGAACGAGATCCGATCTGGATCGTCGATGAGGTTGAGGGAGTCCGCGGTGGACCTCGGCACAAGGTAGGGCTGCTCGAGGGCCATCAACCACTGGCGCCAAACATCAGCAGTCCGGGACCAACGCCGATCCCAAGCACTTCGACACCCGGCGCATCCGATTAGGCCACTTCGCGGACGCTGGCGGAGCAACGCTGATGGCGGGCCGCTGAGGGTTGAACGGCCCACCATCCGCGTTGCAGCCCGAGAGGGTGACGCCGTGCCGGTAGTCGATCGTGTTGCGGCAAAGTCCACGCCCAACTGCCGCCAGTCACGCGCGTCAGCTCGAGTCGAGACGCGAGACCACGTCCAGCAGAGTCTCGGCGACCTCGTTGGGGGTCGTGAGCAGAAGCAAGTGCCCGCCCTCAAGCCGTCGTACCTCCCAGCCGTTCTTGTCGGCCAGAGCCATCTGTTCGGCGTAGGTATCTCCGAACGCGATGTAGCCCGAGCGACGCTCGAGCCAAGCGGCAGGTGTAGGCGGCTCGTCGATCAACAGCCGCAGTGGTACCCGAGGTTCGTCGGTGGTGAGCAGATCCCAGTGCTCCCCGACAGTGGCCTGGATGTCCTGACGCGGCCACCACGTCGACCAGGGGGCGAGGAGCCCGTCGGCCAGCTCACGCGTCCGAAGGAACTCAACCCACTCCGGATCCGGCTCGCGACCTGGCAAGAGCGAGTCGAGGCAGACCAGCTTCGCCCCAACCTCCGCAGCCACCGCGGGCCCGAACCTGCCGGCGTTGGAGTGCGGCACCACAACGTCGGCACCGATCGCGGTGGCAACGAAGTCCGCCAGCACTTGCGTCGTGTCGACTCCGCCGCCACGGGCCACCACCACCCGGTGCCCGCGGTCTTCCAACTGGGCCGCGAGCCGAACGGCCACGGCCGATGTTGCCAGCGGACTTGGCAGCAGACAGAACCTCATGGTCAGGATTGTCCCCGACACCGACCGTAGACCGATCCGGCACCGGCGAACTCCGCGGGCCCATCGAGCTACGGGTCGAGTGTGACGCAATGGGCGCGCCACCACGTGCTCCGATGATGTTCGGCTACCCGGGGAAGTTGGGGTGAGGTGCGCTTCCTCACGCATCGGCAGAGTGCGCTGACGGCGTACTAGCTAGCCGTCGCCTGGACCTCCCTGCGCAACGGCTTCTACGCCCACAGTCTCAACTGGCTGATGGGCCCGTGGCGAGAGACCGGTTCCTTTGCCTTGCCCGCCGACGGACCGGTCTCGTGGACCGCGCGCGAGGACGCCGCCGAAGCAGCCGCCGTCATCCTTGCCTCCAACGGCGCCTACGACGGCCCAACGACGCTGACCGCCAGCGCTGCGCCGACGTTCGAGGAGATCGCCGCGATTGCGTCGGAGTTGACCGGTCGCACCATCGAGGTCATGTTGCTGGACTAGGAGGACTGGGTGGCCGCCCAGGTCGCCGCAGGGCAGAAGGAGTTCATGGCCCGGTTCACCCTCGGCATGTACCAGGCGGCTTCCGAGGGCTTCTTCGCAGGAGTCGATCCGCTGCTCGGCACATTGCTCGGCCGCCAACCCCAGACCGTGCGCGACCTTCTCACCCGACCAACCGTCTCCTAGCCGCACTCCCCCGGCCAGGTCGCCCAGGCAGCCGGAGATGCCTGTGCGCGGCACCGACCAAGGCCCGCCGGCACGGCACGGCCTGACCGAACACCCGACAGGGATCGCCGACCGGAACATGGAATCGCTTCGAGCTCCCAGGCCCAGGCAACTCCACGCTGGGCTAGCGTTGGTCGATGGAC
Source organism: Nocardioidaceae bacterium (assembly GCA_040006355.1). Lineage (GTDB taxonomy): Bacteria > Actinomycetota > Actinomycetes > Propionibacteriales > Nocardioidaceae > Nocardioides_B. Next base: position 1,885 of record JBDTXF010000360.1, read on the forward strand.
CAGGGCGTCAGTTGGGCCGAGCTGTCGACCGGCGTGAAGCTGCCCTACGTGTCGGTCGGTCCCAGCTGCGCGACACCGGTGGTGTTGCTACACGCGTGGGGAGAGTCCCGTCGGTCTTTCGATCGACTCGTGCCGATGCTCGCCAACACCGTGCACGCGGTGGCAGTCGACCAGCGAGGTCATGGAGGAGCTGACAAACCGAGGGACGGCTACTCTCTTGCCGCGTTGGCCGAAGACATCGTTGCGTTCATGGATGTCCTAGGCATCGCCTCCGCGGTGTTGCTGGGCTCCTCGAGCGGCGGCTATGTCGCACAGCAGGTGGCAGTCCTCAGCCCACAACGCGTGGCCGGTCTTGTGCTGGTCGGGTCGCCACGCAGCCTGCAAGGACGGCCGCCATTCGCCGACGAAGTGGAGCGACTCCGCGATCCGGTGGACGAAGCGTGGGTCAGAGCCTCCCTGACGTGGTTCCCGCGCTTCCATCCCGTGCCGCAGTGGTACCTCGAGGACCGCGTCCGTGACGGGGTCCGCACGCCCGCCCACGTCTGGCGCGAGACCCTCAACGGACTCTGCTACGCAAAACCCCCGAGCGACGTTGCGAGCATCCGGTCCCCCGCCCTCATCCTGTGGGGCGACCGCGACGAGTTGCTGGATCGCGCGCAAGTAGAAGATCTCGCCCGTGCCATTCCTGGCTCACGAATGATCGTCTATGAAGAAACCGGCCACCTCGTCCTCTGGGAACAACCCGACCGGGTGGCTGCCGACCTGACGGCCTTCATGGCAACTCTCCCCTAGCAACAGCGCCGAGCAGCCGACGGTGCCGCCTTCAAAGAAGTGGATCTGGAGCTGTGCACCAAAGTCGAGTCATAGCACCGCGACGGGTCCACTGGCCGAGCGGCGGAGGCCCCGCGTCCTGAGACATGGGAGGCACCCGTTCGCACATGGCTGCGCTGTCGGCGACACCCGCAGTGCGGACGGCACGGCGTGTCTGGGGACCGCCATGCTCCCGGGGATTCGTCTGAACCTCGTAGGCATTGACTCTCATGTCGCTGGTTCGGTCCAGCTGCACGGAGCGCCGAAGTTTTCCCGAGCAGTTCGAGCGCAGAGTGCAGGAGACAGTCCTTCATTTTGTCGATCCGCGGACAGTAGGGCCTCGCTCGTGTCTGAATGGACGGGAGGGCGTCCCTCAAAGGAGACACGTCGGGGTGAGCGCAGTCAGTCCCACTCGCTCGTGCCAGTGACCATGCCATTTGCGAGCTCGAGACGAGGCATAGTGACCCAGACCTCGCGCCTTGGTGTGCTGGCCGGGGCCTGCTGCTTGTTCTGCTCCGTGGTCGCTGCCGTCATCGGAGGGCTGGGGATCGCGGGCGTCGTGTCGGCCACGGACGCGTCTGCGGGCCTGGCTGCCGATGAGGTGGCGACGGCGACCATCACCGCACAGCTAGCGCACGAAGTGGACGCGGCCTACGCCGATGGCCAGGCCGTCGTGCTCGCGCCTGGTGCCTCGTCACGCGCCGGTCTCGAGTCACGCCTCTACAACCAACGGCTACCGGCCGTCGAGGCCCGTCTGGTCTCCCTTCGACGTATCCACGCCGACGATGGCGCAGCCGAGCTGGCCGAGATCACTCGACTCGAGGACGAGTGGGCGGCCATGCGAGGGATGGTCAATGCGGAGCGCCTCGTGCACCGGTCGGCGAGTGTGGGAAGCACTGGCTTGCGTGCCCGCTACGAGCCGTTGAGCCAGCACCTGCAACAGCTTGTCAGCCGTGAGAACGCGGACGCCAGCGCCGACCACGCCCGATCGGCGATGACAATCCGCTGGATCATCTGGGGCATCGTGGGGTCGGTGGCCCTGGCCGCACTGATCTTCGTGTCGCTTGGGGTCGCCGTCGTACGCCGGCTGCGGCGAGCGATCGAGCCCGCGCAGGAGCAGGTCGAGTTCGGCGACACGCTGCAGCTGGCCGAGGACGAGGTCGAGGCGCACCACCTGCTCAAGAAGCACCTGCAGCGCGTGGTGACCGACAGCCTTGTCACGGTCCTGAACCGGAACAACAGCGCCGATCGTCTCGAGGCGGTCACGGCCATCCCCGCGGACAGCCCCATGGCCGAGGGGCTGGGCCAAGCCCGGCCCCGCTCCTGC
>JBDTXF010000361.1:0-3997 GCA_040006355.1 Nocardioidaceae bacterium
GAGCCGATGGACTACTGCTCGAAGCGGTAGCCCATCTCGGGCTCGGTGAGCAGATGGTGCGGACGAGCCGGGCGCAGTTTGAGTTGGCGTCGCAGCCGTGCCATGTGCAGGCGAGAGGTTGTTCGACCATCCTGGGACGGGGGACGCAGCGGCCTCCACGAACTCACCGCACGCTGTCACGTGCGTCCACGACGCTCATCTCCATGCCCTCTCCTACTGAAGCGTTGCGACGAGACCTAGAACCCAATCCGGCACCAGGGGAGAGAGTTCACCCGCCGGCGACATGGGCCGTCCCCCACCATCGCAGGAGAGCTCGTCATAGTTCGAAGGTCGGCATAGGACATCTAGTGCCGACGTCGGCATTGCATGTCGCCGACGTAGCGCCGGTTCGGCGCAGCGGCGGTGAGGTCGCGCTTGACTAGGTTGCGGACCGACTGATCGGACTGGCGGGATCGTGGTCCGCACGCGACGCGTCTTGACGTAGCCGGTGATGCTGTTGAGGGCCATGACACGTGCGACGCGCTTGTGGTCGACCCGCTGTTCGGCCGGGACGCGGTCGTTGAGCTCGGCGGTGATCCGTGGCGCACCGAAGGTGTCGTCGCTGGTGTGGATCACCCCTATCCGCGCGTCCAGAGCCACGTCCGCGGCTGCCGGGCGGCTCGGGCGGGTGCGCCGGGCGTTCCAGGCGCAGTAGGTGGAACGCCCGATCTCGGGCGTGCTCACGCAGTCGCTTCACCTCGTAGGTGGCGGAGTTGTCGGCGACGAGCTGGAAGCGACTCACCAGCGCGTCTCCCCGGCGAGTGGGGTGGGCAGCCTGGTGCGCCTACGCCGCGTGGTCCTGGCTTCGGGCACTCACACCCACGCTGGGCGCTACTCGTGTGGCTGTCAACGGCTGATCCGCGCCGCCCGGCGAAGACGGCGAGATGGCGTAGTCGGAGGAATCGGGGCTCCCGACAAACCGGGTCGACGAGACGCACGCCCGGAGGCGCGAACAAGACCTCAGCGACGACTGCCGCCGCGACGATCACCCCACCAAGCCGATAGTCGCCGGTGCCCTGTGGGCCATCGAGCGTGCAGAGTAGGTCTCGTGGATTGGCAGTGGAGCACCCGGGTCGAGGAGGCGGACTGGATTGCCGCGCGGCAGCCTGCGAATGATTGGGTGTGCACGGCGCCGACCGGGTTTGCGGCCTATGCCCGGCTTCTGCACCCGATCGTGCCGGCCGACCCTGCATCCGATCACGATGAGCAGGTGCGGTGGGCGCAGGTGGCGGCCTGGAGCGGTGTGGTGCTGGAGCCGCGTACCCGGTTCTGGCAGCTTGCCCTACCCGAGCGGATGACGCCCGGACCGGTTCCGGGCCAGGGAGCACCCGCCTCTGACGTCCTGGGCGAGCATGACGGGCGAGCGCTGGCTCGCCTATTGCGGGAGTACACGTCCACGCCACAACGCTGCTGGTTCGGCATCTGGGACGGCTACGGCTGGGACGGACAGGCCGTTGCGTACGCGCGAGGTGACGAGCGGGTGGAGCTTTCGGTAAGCCCGGCCGACGTGGTGCCGGTGCCGGTGCGCGCTGGGCCACGGGTGCATCTGCCTGGCCGGGACTACCTGCTGTGTACCGGTCCGGTCGAGGCGGGGCTGGCGTTCCTGCCCGAGCAGCGTGAACTGGCTGACCTGTGGTGGCCGACCGACCGGGCATGGTTCGTCTACGGCGATGTCGACCTGAACGCCACCTATGTGGCGGGCTCGGCTGAGCTCATCGAGGCCCTGCTGGCCTCAGCCGATCTGGAGGCGCTGTCGGCCGACCCTGGCGACCCAGTCGTGACCGGACCAGGCGAGCTCCCCGGCTGGCTGGCTGACCTGGTCAAGGAGGCTGTCTCCGAACTCGTGGCCCACCACCGCGCCGAGATGACCACAGCCCGGTTCACAGCCAGTTTCGAGCTGCAACGACGACCGTGGCGCAACTGGGACCTCCACCACGCTTGCGACGGTCCCACTCAGGCACGTGGCAGCATCCGGCTGCGCGGCAACGACCTGCCCCGGCAGCTGCACGACGAGATTGTCTTGGTGGTCACCGACCAGGTCGAGGGATGACCAGACCAAACGCCATGCGATGTCACGCCCGGCTCGACCGCATTCCGCCCTGGGACCAAGGCTGCCCGGTCAAGGAGCCATCACTGAGATTTCGATCCTCGTGCCGCGCCATGGGCGTTGGCTTTCCATTGCGGCCATGTACTTTTCGGCCGGGTGACCGCTGGTACGGGTGGGCATCAGCCAATCCGGAGCGGCAGTCAGACGGGGTAGCCGAAGATCGAGGATGGTGAGCCTGCCGTCTGTCAGTTCACGGCTGGCTGTGAGCTTCGCGACAACCGCGACATGGGGGCGAGAGCAAGTCTGACGGCAGCGGCCGTTGCTTGACGCGTCCGCACGTGAGGGCGTGGATCGCGGCTCATCCCGGCACGCGATGCAGTCGGACGGGTGCGTGGATACTGGCGGTGTGCTGGATCTTCGTGAGCGTGAGCTGAGGGTTGTTGGAGCACCTATGGCGGGCGGCCCGTCAACGCCGGCGCTGGTGGCCGCGGTCTGCGAGGCGGGCGGCCTGGGGTTCCTTGCTGCGGGGTACAAGACAGCCGAGGCGGTGTCAGCTGAAGTGGATGCGGTGCGCGCGGCCACCACGAAGCCGTTTGGCGTGAACATGTTCGTCGTCGGACCCTATGAGCCCGACGCCAGGACGTTGGATGCGTATCGCCGCTCTCTCGAGCCCGAGGCCGCCGTCTTGGGCGCTGAACTGGGCAACCCACGATGGGATGACGACCAATGGCAGGCCAAGGTCGAGCTGGTCCTCGATCTGCGGCCTGAGGTGGTGTCGTTCACCTTCGGCTGCCCGGACCCCGAACTGCTCCACCAGCTGGCTGGGGTAGGGATCCTTTCCATCGTCACCGTCACTTCGGTGGAGGAGGCTAGGGAGGCAGCCGCGCGCGGGGCAGCGACGCTGTCCGTGCAGGGTCCGGCCGCGGGCGGGCATCGCGGCACCTGGGACCTCGAACTCGATCCTTCCTCGACACCGCTCCTCGAGCTTGTGTCCACGGTCGTGGCGGCGGTTGAGGTACCGGTCGTGGCTGGAGGCGGTGTGGCCGACGCGGACGACGTGGCCGCCGTGATCGACAGCGGAGCTCTCGCTGCGCAGGTAGGCACGGCGTACCTCCTCGCGAACGAGGCCGGAACCAACCCCCTTCACCGGGCGGCATTGCAGGACCGGGCGTTCGCGACTACGCGGAGCACGCGCGCCTACACGGGCCGGTGGGCACGCGGTCTGGCCAACCGGTTCATGGCCGATCACTCCGACGCCCCGGCGGGCTATCCGCACCTCCACTACCTCACGGCACCTCTCCGCGCAGCGGCCATAGCGACTGGTGACGCGCAACGGGCACACCTGTGGGCAGGGACGGGCTACGCCCAGGCGGCTACGGCGCCCGCCGCCGACATCACCTGGTCACTCGCCGCGCGTTGAACTACCGTCGACCGCTGTCCCGGCGATGCCCACACCTGCTCGGCTCTCTTGTTCGCGCCTCCGGGCGGGGGTAAGACGCCGCGTTGCTTTGCTCTGGCAGCGAGCTCCGGCATCAGGCGGTTCCCGCCGGGGCAGGACGCTGTGCCGTTTCACATCGGAGAGCGTCATGTCGGCTTTGACACCTACGACATGGCGACCCAGCAGGGCACATCACATCACTACAGTCGCCACCGCGACGAGACGGTGACCTACGGCGCCAGCAACTTCCGCTACATCTGGCCCGCCGATTGCGACCTCATGGCGCAGTCGGCCGGCATGACGCTGGAGCACCGCTTGGTGGACTGGAACCGTGCCCCATTCACGGGTGACAGCGAAAGCCACATCTCGGTAGGGCGCAAGTCGGCCGGACCTGCCCCCGGAGCGGCGGGTGCCCCACCACTGAGGGTTCGTCTTGCGACGCATGGTTCCGAGGCGGCGGCCTTTGGCGGCGG
>JBDTXF010000362.1:0-3990 GCA_040006355.1 Nocardioidaceae bacterium
GTCTACGGCGGGGGGCTCGGCGCGTGCGCCTGGCTGCTCAGCCGGCTGCGCACCTGGACGCGCGCACCGGTGGTCCTCGCCCAGCTGATCCAGGTCCTGGTGGCCTGGAGCTTCCGGGGCGGCGACACCACGCTGCTCGCGGTGCTGCTGGCCGCGGTCGCGGTCGCGGTGCTCGCCGGGGTCTTCCACCCGGCCTCGACGGCTGCTCTCGCGGCCGCAGACCGGGAGGACGACCTCAGCTAGTCCCGGGGGAGCGCCGACTCGTCGAGGGACTCCCGCAGCCGCTCCAGGGTGCGGGCGAGCAGTCGTGAGACGTGCATCTGGGAGATGCCGATCTCGGCCGCGATCTGGGACTGGGTCATCCCGCGGAAGAAGCGCAGAGTCAAGATGTGCTTCTCGCGTGGGTCGAGCGCCTCCAGCAACGGCTTGATGGTCTCCCGGTTCTCCACGTGCTCGAGCGACTCGTCGTCCCCACCGATCACGTCGATCATCGAGAGCGCGCTGTCCTCGCTGGAGTCGGGGGCGTCCAGGGAGAGGGTCGCGTAGGCGTTGGAGGACTCCAGGCCCTCGATGATCTCCTCGTCCGAGACGCCGATCGTGCGGGCCAGCTCCGAGACGGTCGGGGACCGCCCGTGCTGCTGGGTGAGCTCGGCGGTCGCGGAGGTGATCGAGAGCCGCAGCTCCTGGAGCCGGCGGGGGACCCGGATCGCCCAGCCCCGGTCCCGGAAGTGCCGCTTGATCTCGCCGACGATGGTGGGGGTGGCGTACGTCGAGAACTCGACACCGCGCTCGTTGTCGAACCGGTCGACCGCCTTGATCAGCCCGATCGTGCCGACCTGGAGCAGGTCGTCGAACGGCTCCCCGCGGTTCAGGAACCGTCGGGCGAAGTGCTCCACGAGCGGCAGGTGCAGCCGGACCAGCTGGTCGCGGTAGTCGCTGCGCGCGCTCTCGCTGCTCGACCCGTCGCCGAGCAGGACGAACAGCTCGGCGCTCCTGGCCCGCATCGCGGTCAGGTCGGCGTGCGTCCTCGGGCCCCCTGGCATGCCTACTCCGCGTCGGCCGTTCCGCGCGCCAAGCTCACCGTGAGGCGGTCGCCGTCGACGGCGGCCGTCACCTTGTTGGTGAGGGCGGCCAGGACGGTCCACGCGAAGCCGTCCCGGTTCGGTGGGCGTGGGTCGTCGCACAGGGCCGTGACGGCCACGGTCAGCCGGGTCGTCTCCAGGTCGAAGGTGCAGGTGAGGTCGGAGCCCGCACGGGCCTGGGGCAGGACCATCGCGCAGGCCTCGTCCACGGCGATCCGCAGGTCCTCGATGTCGTCGAGGGTGAAGTCCAGGCGGGCCGCGAGCCCGGCCGTCGCGGTGCGCAGCACCGCGAGGTAGGCGCTGTCGGCAGGGATGCGGAGCTCCACGTCCGGGTGGTGGTGTGCCACGTGGGTGGTGTCCTTCCCGGCCGCCACCGGCCGTGCTCGTGCCAAGGGGCCGGACGCATCGGCGTCCGACCCCAGGTCGCGGATCGTCATCTGCCGAGGGCGACAGTGTGACAGGCGTCGATCAGGACTTCTTGGTCTCCCAGAAGATCTCGGCGATCTCATCGATCTTCGCAAGCAGGTCGTCAGCCACCTTGGCGTCCAGGGAGCCCTTGGCGCCGGTGGCGCCGGCGAGCTTGGTCGCCTCGTTGACCAGCTGGTGCAGCTGCGGGTACTTCTCGAAGTGCGGGGGCTTGAAGTAGTCGGTCCACAGCACCCAGAGGTGGTGCTTGACGAGCTCGGCGCGCTGCTCCTTGATCACGATGGCGCGGGTGCGGAAGTCAGGGTCGTCGTTGTCGTCGACCTTGGCGATGATGCCCTTGATGGACTCGGCCTCGATGCGTGCCTGAGCCGGGTCGTAGACCCCGCAGGGCAGGTCGCAGTGGGCGTGGACTTCGAGGGTCGGTGCGAACAGTCGCGCGAACATGCGGGTCCTTTCGTCTGATGGATGGAAGCCACCTGCGACACTACTACCGGCTCCGGGAGGGGGGCCGGCAGGGCCGCAGAGCGTTCCCGGTGGCGTTCCGGTCGGCACTCGGGTGGAGAGGGGTGGGGTACCCGATGGGCTCGCACACCATGCGCGGTCGCGGGTTCCTCGTCCCGTGGGGCACAGCCGTCGTCCGGGGCCGCTCCATGCAGCCCACTCTGCGCGACGGCGACCGGCTGCTGGTGCGGCGCGAGGCCTTGCCGCAGGTCGGCGGGCTGGTCGTCGTACGACTGCCGGACGGGGTGCTCGCGGTCAAGCGGGCGACGTCGCGACAGCCCTCGGGGGACGGACCGGGCTGGTGGGTGGAGCGTGACAACCCCGCCGAGGGCGTGGACTCCTGGCTGGTCGGGGCGATCCCCGACCGGGATGTGATCGCGGTGGTCCGTGGTCGGTGGTGGCCGGTGCGGCGCGCCCGGGTCTGGCGCCGGTAGCATCGCCCGGGTGCCTGACACCGAGCAAGACCCCAGCGCGGCCTTCGCCTCCGACCCGGTCTTCGCGCTGCACCTCGGCGGCAAGATGGAGATCGCCTCTACGGTGGCGCTCGACGGCGCGGCCGACCTCTCGATGGCCTACACCCCCGGCGTGGCCCGGGTCTGCGAGGCGATAGCGGCCGACCCCGTGCTGGCGCAGGACTTCACCTGGGTGTCCAACGTGGTCGCCGTGGTCACCGACGGCACCGCGGTCCTGGGGCTCGGCGACATCGGCCCGCTCGCGGCGATGCCGGTGATGGAGGGCAAGGCCGTGCTGTTCAAGCAGTTCGGGGGCGTGGACGCGGTGCCGATCTGCCTGGACACCAAGGACACCGACGAGATCGTCGAGACCGTGGTGCGGCTGGCGCCGAGCTTCGGCGGGATCAACCTCGAGGACATCTCGGCGCCGCGGTGCTTCGAGATCGAGCAGCGGCTCAAGGACCTGCTCGACATCCCGGTGTTCCACGACGACCAGCACGGCACCGCAGTGGTGGCGCTGGCCGCCCTGGAGAACGCCCTCAAGATCACCGGTCGCACCCCGGCGGGCACCCGGGTGGTGATCTCCGGTGCCGGGGCGGCCGGTGTCGCGGTGACCCGGATCCTCCTGGCCGCGGGCGTCCGCGACATCGTGGTCACCGACCGCCGCGGCGTGCTCTTCACGGCCCGCGGAGACCTCACCCCGGTGAAGGCGTCACTGGCCCGGGACACCGCCGATCTCACCGGCCGGACCGGAGCCCTGGTCGACGTGATGGTCGGCGCCGACGTCTACATCGGCGTCTCCGGTGGCACGGTGCCCGAGGAGGTCGTCGCGACGATGGCCGACGACGCGATCATCTTCGGGCTCGCCAACCCGACCCCCGAGGTGCACCCCGACGTCGCGCACCGGCACGCCCGGGTGGTGGCCACGGGCCGTTCGGACTACCCGAACCAGATCAACAACGTCCTGGCGTTCCCCGGCATCTTCCGCGGCGCCTTCGACGTGCGGGCCACCTCGATCACCGAGGGCATGAAGCTCGCTGCGGCCAACGCCATCGCCGGACTCGTCGGCGACGCCCTCAGCGAGACCTACGTCGTGCCCTCGCCGTTCGACCCGCGGGTCGCCCCGGCCGTTTCGGCGGCGGTGGGCCAGGCCGGTCGCGATGACGGAGTCGCCCGCCGCTAGGGTCGAGCCATGTTCGCTGTCTACGCCGAGTCCTTCTCCACCGACGACCCGCTGAGCGGCCTCAGGCTCGGGGAGCGTCCCGACCCCACGCCCGCCGACGGCTGGACCACCGTGCAGGTCAGGGCCGCCGCCCTCAACCACCACGACCTCTGGTCGCTCAAGGGGGTCGGCCTCAAGCAGGACGCTCTGCCGATGACCCTCGGCTGCGACGCGTCGGGCGTCGACGAGGACGGCAACGAGGTCGTCGTGCACGCCGTGATCAGCGACCCGTCCTGGAAGGGCGACGAGACCCTCGACCCGAAGCGCTCGCTGCTGAGCGAGCGCCACCAGGGCACCCTCGCCGACC
>JBDTXF010000363.1:0-3989 GCA_040006355.1 Nocardioidaceae bacterium
CCGTCGACGATCCATCTGTCGGCGGCCCGGCTCCTGTCGTTGAGTGCGCTCGTCGGGCTGAGCCGCATGGCGTGGTACCGCAACGACCTGGCCGCAGCCGGGAACTACCTGCGCCGCTCCGACGAGCTGGGGGAGGCCGCCTCACTGGCACAGAACCCCTACCGGTGGCGCGTCGGGATGGCACGCCTGCGGGCCGCGGAGGGCGACCTGTCTGCCGCTGTGGAGCTGCTCGAGGAGGCCGAGCAGGTCTATGTCGGCGACTACTCACCCAACGTCCAGCCCATCCACGCGACCCTGGCCCGGGTGCTCGCCGCCCGGGGCGACGTGACCGATGCGCTGGCATGGGCGCGACGGCACGACGTCGCCGCTGACGACGAGCTGTCCTACCTCCGCGAGTACGAGCACATCACTCTCGCTCGGGTCCTGCTCGCCGAGCATGCGGACACAGGGTCCTCCGATGCCCTGCGGGACGCGGTGTCGCTGCTCGACCGGCTGCTCGCGGCGGCGAGCGAGGGCGGGCGCCTCGGCACCGTGATCGAGCTCGAGGTGCTCCGGTCCCTTGCCAACGACGTGGGGGGCCGACGCGAACAGGCGCTCGAAGTGCTGGCACATGCCGTCGAGCTCGCTGAGGCGGACGCCTGGGTCAGGGTCTTCGTCGAGGCCGGTCCCCGTCTGCACGGGCTGCTGGACGCGCTAGGGGAGCGAACGCCTGCCTCAGGCTTCGTGCGACGGCTGCTCGAGGTCACCTCCGAGGGTGTCGAGCTCGTCGGCGACCCGACGCGTGAGCACACAGCAGGCGTGGCGACCGTGGCCGAGCGGGGATCGCGGGCCCGACTGGTCGACCCCCTGAGTGACCGGGAGCTCGACGTGCTGCGCCTGCTCCGCTCAGACCTCGACGGCCCTGCGATCGCGCGAGAGCTCGTCGTCTCCTTGAACACGGTCCGCACGCACACCAAGCACATCTACACCAAGCTCGACGTCAACAACCGGCGCGCCGCCATCAGCAGGGCACACCAGCTCGACCTGCTCTCCCCGGCTGGGTCGCACTGAAGATCACCCTCTCCCTCACCAGATGATGTGACGCCCGCTCACCGCATCCGCTCCTAGCGTGCAGGCACCAGGACGAACCCAGCCGATCGGCCGGAGCAAGTCAGGACCTCACGAGGAGCCAGCTGTGAATCCCCCCACTGCCGACCCACACCAACCGGGTTGCTACGAGGTCCGCCTCCACGGTCGCCTCGACGCGCGGTGGTCGGGCTGGTTCGACGAGATGACCAGCACGACAGAGACTTCCGGCCCCGACGGCGCCATCACCGTCCTGCGCGGCCACCTGGTGGACCAGGCCGCCCTGCACGGCCTGCTCGCCCGGCTCCGGGACATCGGTCTGCCCCTCATCTCCGTCGCGCGCGTCGTACCCGAGCACGCAGAGGAACGTGACTGCGCGGGCGGGTCTCCACCCTCGGCAGGACCGGCACCCTCCGACCCGTCCCGCCGACCCCACCCGCTCCCGACCGACACCTGAGGAGACCACGATGACCATCACCACCCCCGCCACCCCCGGCGCGCCCGGCGCGCTCGACAACGACGCCGAGCTGTCACTGGTGCGTCTGCATGCGATGCGCGCTGGCTACCTCCTCATGGGCGTGGGGCTCGCCCTGGTGAAGTGGCCGCTTCTCCCCGGTGCACGTGCGCTGCCGCTCTACGAGGGCGTGACCGTGTGTCTGCTCACCGCCATGTCGCTGCTCGCACTGCTCGGGCTTCGCTACCCGGTGAGGCTGTTGCCCGTGCTGCTGTTCGAGTCGGCGTGGAAGCTCATCTGGCTCGCCCTCGTCGCTCTTCCTCGCGCCGCCGCCGGCGGCCTCGACGCGGGCACGACCAAGATCCTTCTCAACTGCTCCTTCGTCATCGTCATCATCGCCGTCATTCCGTGGCGCTATGTGTGGCGCACCTATGGTCGGGCCACTGGAGACGGCTGGCGCTAGATCTGCTCTCCCCGCAGCCCGTCGCTCACCGCACCCGCTTCACGGGCAGGACGGCAGCCGCTGAGAGGATGGCGCACGCCCCAGCAACGGCGTACAGCACGCTGTAGCTGCCGTTGCCCAGCGCGAGGACGACGGGGGCGATCGCCGGAGCGATCGCCGAGGGCAGGGCTCCGGCGATGTTCATCACACCGAGGTCCTTCGCCGCGTTCGCCGGATCAGGCAGCACGTCCGCGACGAGCGCCAGGTCCACCGCCATGTAGAGGCCGAAGCCGAGACCGCCGATCGCCATGCCGACGAGGAAGCCGCTGAAGCTGCCGGCCAACGCGACCACGAACATCGCGAGGCCGAAGACGAGCGATGCCGTGCCGACGAAGACCTTGCGCCGCCCCGTCCGGTCGGAGAGCACGCCGCCGAGCAAGGACGCCGGCACGATGACGAGGGACATGACGAGGGTGGCGAGGAAGATCCGACGTGGGACCTCGTCCTGTGCGCTGCCGATCTTCACCAGCAGGTAGTAGGCCTGGTAGGTGGTCAGGAACGCGTAGGCCAGGACGAACATGAAGCGGCTGGCGAAAGCCCAGGTGAAGTCCGGGTTCCTGCGCGGGTTGACGTAGAACGCGCTGGTCAGCTCTCGCAGCGACCACGCCGGACGGTCGGTCACGCACAGCGGGCGGTCCTCGAGCCTGGCGGCGAAGAGAAGGATGAGGAGCCCGCCGATGGCGCAGGGCGCCAGGAACATGGCCAGGTCGTTGCCGGTGAACAGCTGGACGACGAAGGTGCCACTGACCGACGCGATGGGCAGACATGTTCCCAGGACGCCGGCGACCTGGCCACGCTGGGCTGCCGGGACCTGGTCGGGCAGCACCGCCACCAGGGCGGCGAGCAGGGCGTTGAAGAACAGCTGGGCGATGCACCACCCGACGAGGACGACCGGGATGCTGGGCGCCAGCGCGATCACGAGCATGCCGAGGGACCCGCCCACCAGACCGGTGACCAGCCACGGCCGTCGCCTCCCGAAGCGTGAGGAGGTGCGGTCGCTCATCCTGCCGAAGAACGGGTTGGCGAACATGGCCAGGAGGGCGCCGGTGCCGGCGACGAGCGCGAGGCTGTTGGGTGCCTGTTCGATCCCCACGAGCGAGTTGACCTTGAGCGACAGCGACACCAGCAACGGTGCCAGGAAGAGCAGGATCGCCCCCATGTACGCCGCGACGTACAGCATGACGAACGTCCATCCGACCCGCTCCACGAGCACGGAGTCAGCCGCAAGCCCCACCGAGGGTGCACTGCTCCGGTGACCCGGACGGTCGGGCATGGGCGTGCTCCTCGAGCAGACTGGGTCCAGTGCACCACCGCCGCGGCTCGCACGCGTCACTCGCGGCACGACGAGTGGCAAGCCGTCTCGTCTGCGCCAGGCTGCACAGGACCGGGAGACCCGCGGACCTTGACACGGAAGCTGCGGTCGCTGACTCATCACCTGAATCACCACTTGTGGTGATCCCTGCTCACCAGATCCGCTCCTACCTTCGGGCCATGAGCACGACGGAAGCGTTGCAGGGAGGTCCTCACCGGGCCGCTGCTCGTCTCCGGTCACTGCCCGTCGAGCCCACCCATCCCTGATCTCTCGTCCCGCAGCAAGGAGACCGACATGACCACGACCATCGACACCCCGACAGACCAGATGTCACGACCGAGACGAGTCCGGACGGACCTGGCTAGGAGGAGCGCCTTCTTCGGCGGCCTGTTCTACCTGATCACCTTCGCCAGCTCGATCCCTGCCGTGTTCCTCCTACGGCCGGTGCTGAACGACCCGAGCTACGTCCTCAGCGCGGGCGCCGACACCCAGGTGGTGTGGGGCAACGTCCTCGACCTGGTCAACGCCCTGACCGCCGTCGGCAGCGCGGTCGCGCTCTACCCGGTGCTCAAGCGGCAGAGCCAGGCTCTCGCGCTCGGCTTCGTCACCACCAGGATGTTCGAGGCCGCGGTCATCGCCATCGGTGTCGTGAGCCT
>JBDTXF010000364.1:0-3955 GCA_040006355.1 Nocardioidaceae bacterium
CCGACGCCGCGCCGCAAGAGGACTCGGAGACGAACGACGGGTGGGCTGCCGGCTCCTGCACTGCAGGCGCGAGCTCAGCGGCGGTTGCGCAGCCCGCTCGCGCGCACGATCGGACGGCGGCAGGCCGTCGCGAGGGCGTCGCGGCTGCCGATGATCCGCACGTGGTCCTTGGCACGGGTGAGGCCGGTGTAGAGCAGCTCACGGGTCAGGAGCGGCGACTCGGCCGGCGGCAGCACGAGGGTCACCCGGTCGAACTGGCTGCCCTGGCTGCGGTGCACCGTCATCGCGTGCACGGTCTGCACGTCGGAGAGCCGGCTCGGCGCGAACAGGTCGACCACCCCGCTGCGCAGGAATGCCGCGCGAGGGCGGTCGCCCGCCTCGACCACCACGCCGGTGTCGCCGTTGAACAGCCGCAGCTGGTAGTCGTTCGAGGTGACCAGCAGGGGCCGTCCGACGTACCAGCGACCGCCGGCGGTGTAGCCGCTGATCGCGGTGCGGAGCCATCCCTCGGCCAGGTCGCTCCAGTGGGTGACCCCGAACGGGCCCTCGCGGTGCGCGCACAGCAGCCGGTGCAGGCCGAGCGCCTGCAGGGCCAGCGCACCGTCGCCCGCCATCGCCGCGTCGTGGACAGCGACCCCGGCCTGGACGACGTCCGCGCGCACCGAGCCGAGGTCGGCGTCGCTCCTGGGGTCGACCTCGACGAACTCGATCTGCGGGTGGTGCCGCTCGAGCACCTCGGTGACCCGGTCCGGGTCGCCGCTGCGCACCGCCTCGGCGAACGACTGGATCTCGACGGAGAACCGGTGCACGCGCGAGAGGCGTACGACGCCCCGATCGAGCCCGGCTCGCTCCTGCACGTCGAGGTCAGCGACGTCACGCCCCACCAGACCCGTGAACGGGAGCTCGTCCGGCACCGGAACGTCGCGCTGCACGAGGTCACCGAGCACGGCACCGGCCTCCACCGACGCGAGCTGGTCGGGGTCGCCGACCAGGACCATCCGGCAGCCGGGGCGCAGCGCGTCGACCAGTCTCGCCATCATCGTCAGCGACACCATCGACGCCTCGTCCACCACCACCACGTCGAAGGGCAGCCGGTTGTTCCGGTCGTGACGGAAGCGGGTGCGCGAGCCAGGGCGGTAGCCGAGCAGACGGTGCAGCGTCGAGGCCTCCGGCATCGCGAGCCGGTCCTGGTCGCCGATCGTGAAGCCGGCGGCGACCGCCCGCGCCGCGAAGGTCAGCCGGGCCGCTGCGACCGCCGTCGGTGCCGCCAGTGCGATGCGCAGCGACCCGTGCGCCTGGTCCTGCAGCAGGGCGAGCAGCTTCGCGACGGTCGTCGTCTTGCCGGTGCCGGGCCCGCCGGCCAGCACGCTGACCCACCGGTGGGCGGCCACGACCGCCGCGAGCCGCTGCCGGTCGGGGTCGTCGCCGGGGAAGATCCGGACCAGCGCGGCAGCCAGCCGGTCGGTGTCGACCACCGGGGGTGGACGCAGCGCGGCGGCGTCCAGGACGTCGGCGATGCGCTCCTCCTGTCGCCAGTAGCGGTCGAGGTAGAGGGTGCTGCCGACCAGTCGCAGCGGGCGGTCCGGATCGCCGTCGGAGCCCACCGCGACGAGCGGACTGGCCGCCAGTGCGGCGAGCCACGGGAGCGGCTCGGGCCAGTCGAGCCGGTCCAGCTCGGCGGTCCCGACGTCCTCGACCGCGGTGGTCGCCTGGGCGGTCGCGACGTCCAGGCATACCGACCCGGCCCGCAGCGCGCGCACCGTGAGCGCGGCCGCGAGCAGCACCCGCTGGTCGTCCTCGCCGCCGAGCCGACCGAGCCGGGTGGCGACGTGGACGTCGGCGACGCCGAGCACCGCGAGCTCGTTGAAGTCGCGGAGGACTCCTGTGGCTCGTCGGGCCAGCTGCACGTCGTGGGGGTCGAGGTCGGTCATGTCACCCCTCCGGCGAGCAGAGTCGAGAGATCGACGACCAGCTCGGTGGACGGCGACCAGGCGAAGGCGCCGCAGGTCATCTCCTCGACGACGGGGGTGTCGGGCCCGCACATGCCGCGCAGGAAGAGGTAGAGCACGCCACCGAGATGGACCCGCGGGTCGTAGTCCGGCTGCCGCCAGCGCAGGTAGCGGTGCAGCGCCACGGAGTAGAGCAGCGCCTGCAGCGGATAGTGGGACCCGCGCATCGCGGTCGCCATCGCGTCGGGGGTGTAGTCCTGCGACGTCAGCCGCTCGCCACCGAGCCAGTTGGTCTTGTAGTCCACCACGACGTAGCGGGGCGCACCGTCGTCCTGGATCCGGAGGACGGCGTCGATGCTGCCGTTGAGGAACCCCCGCAGCCGTCGGGTCGCCAGCTCCGGGATGTCGAGATCGTCGGCGTAGCCGCGCAGCAGATCGTCCGGGGGCAGGTGCCGACGGAGCAGCCCGGCGATCTGGCCGACCGTGGGCGCCCCGACCGGCCGGTCCCCACCGGCCAGCGGCATCTCGAAGTCCATCTCGACGAGCCGGTCGCGCGACGCGATGTCGGCGAGCCGCCGACCGCCCACCAGCGGACCCAGCGGGGTGTTCAGCGACGGCAGCAGCGCGTCGGCGAGGTCGCCGGCGGCGACGCCGGTGGCCGGAAGGACGCCGAGCCGATCGGCCTCGTGGGCGAGCAGGGTGCGCGCACCGTCGGCAGCCACGTCGGTGCTCTCCAGGACCGCGTGCACGAGCGTCCCGAACGCGGCTCCCTTGGGCAGGTGCCCCATCGGGGACACCAGCCCCGAGCCGGTCGCACGCGGGGGCGTGGCCGTCGAGACCTCCGGCTCGTCGATGGTGCCCGGCTCCTCCGCCTCGCTCGCCACCCCGGTCCGGTGGGCGAGGTCGTGGAGCCCCGCGGTCAGACCGGAGTAGGACGTGCGCGTCCAGTCCAGGTCGAGGGGCCGCTCGAACTCCCGCACCGAGAGGCTCGGTGCTTCGACGGCGGGTGGACGCCAGACCCGGGTGTCGGGAAGGGCACTCTCCACGCCGATGGTGCCCTCCGACGAGGCCGCACGGGCGTCGAGGGTCCGGCGCACGAACGCATCGGACCCCACCGTCACCGAGTCGGGCAGCGTCCCGCCGGTGCCGCGGTCCCCGAACAGGAAGCGGTGCAGCGGACCGGCGGAGGTGTTCTTGGTCGGCGCCCAGTGGGCGACCACCTGCACCGAGGCCCGGGTCAGGGCGACGTAGGCCAGCCGCAGGGACTCCTCGAGGTCCTCCTGCGCGTGCACCGCCCGGCGAGCGTCGTACCCCTCGCCGGAGGGACCTCCGACATCGAGCACCCGCGCTCCGTCGGCGTCGTGCAGGGTGAGCGGGTCGGGGCTGCGCGGGACGTACTTGTCCCAGAGGTAGGGCGCGTAGACGACCGGGAACTCCAGGCCCTTGCTGCGGTGCACCGTGATCACCTGCACCGACTCGGCGTCCGACTCGAGCCGTCGGCTGCGCTCCTCGGTCTGGTCCGCTGCCGCCTCAGCCATCCGGTGCTGGAGCCACTCGACCAGCGAGGCGACCCCGAGCCTCTCCTCGGTAGCCGCGACGTGCAGCACCTGGCCGATGTGTCGCAGGTCGGTGAGCAGCCGCTCCCCCTGCTCACGAGCCAGCACCCGTGCCACCGTCGCGTGACCGGCGGCCTCGAGCAGCGCTGCCACCCCGCGACGGGCGAGCAGCTCGCCCCAGCCGTGCAGCTGGGCGCTCAGCCCGTCGAAGGCGGCGTCCCCCTCGGCACCGTCGAGCGCGAGCCGGTCAGGGGTCCAGCCGACGAAGCTGGTCAGCGCGGCGGCCCGCGCGAGGCCCTGTCGCTGCGGCTGCTTGAGGGCGCTGAGCAGCGCCAGCCAGTCGTGCGCGGCGTCGGAGAGGAACACGCTCGAGGTGCCGGTGAGCACCGCGGGCACGCGAGCGGCCCGCAGCGCGTCCCGGACATGGCTGGCCTCCTTGTTGCTGTAGAC
>JBDTXF010000365.1:0-3936 GCA_040006355.1 Nocardioidaceae bacterium
CGACACGTCTCTGCGGGCCAGACGCGCGGGTGCGGTCGTCTGCCGGCTCCCGTTCAACCTCGGCGTGGGTGGCGCCATGCGGACCGGCTACCGCTACGCCCTGCGCGAGGGGTACGACGTCGTGGTCCAGGTCGACGCCGACGGACAGCACGACGCGTCGTACATCCCTGTGCTGGTGGCGGGCCTGGCGGACGCGGACGTGGTCGTCGGGGCACGCTTCGCAGGGGAGGGCCGGTACGCGGCCGGCGGACCGCGCCGCTGGGCGATGCGCCTGCTCGCGACGGTCCTGTCCAAGCTGGCCCACCAGCGGCTGTCCGACGTGACCAGCGGCTTCCGGGCCGTGAACCGTCGTGGCATCCGGCTGTTCGCGACCCACTACCCCTCGGAGTATCTCGGGGACACCGTCGAGTCGCTGATCATCGCCGTGCGCACCGGCTGCCGGGTCACCCAGGTGCCGGTCTCCATGCGGGCTCGGTCGACAGGCCAGGCCAGCCAGAACACCGTCCACTCGGTGCTCTACCTCGCCCGTGCGATGGCCGCGCTAGGACTCGCCCTGGTCCGTCGCTGGCCGACGACGCTCGAGGTCGTGCCGCAGGAGCGGACGTGAAGGCCAACCTGCTGCTGGGGATCCTCGGCTCCGTCGTCACCCTCGGGCTGCTCTTCGAGATGATGCGACGTCAGCGGCTGCGCGAGAAGTACGCCGTGTTCTGGGCGGTCATCGCGGTGCTCACCCTGGTCGTCGCGGCCTTCCCGGGGCTGCTGTTGTGGGCCTCCTCGGTGCTCGGCGTCACCGTCCCTTCGAACCTGCTCTTCTTCGTGGCAAGCATGCTTCTGCTCGTCGTGAGCGTGCAGCACAGCTCCGAGCTGGGGCGCCTCGAGGAGCGCACCCGGACGTTGGCCGAGGAGGTGGCGCTGCTGCAGCTGCAGCTGCAGCTCGAGGCGGGCCGACGCGAGCTTCGAGCGTCCGCGGACCCCGACGAGGCCGCGTGAGCGGTGGCCATGACCGGTTCAGTGTCACGGCAGTAGTTCTCGCCTACGGCACGGAGCCGCTGCTCGAGGACTGTGTGCAGGCACTGCTGGGCTCCGACGGGATCCGGGTAGACGTCGTGGTCGTCGACAACGGCTGCACCAGCGACGCTGTCGCGCGGGTGGACGGCGTCCCTGGCGTTCGCGTTCTGCGCCCCGGTCGCAACACCGGGTTCGCAGGGGGTTGCAACCTCGGCGCACGGCAGGCCCGGGGCGAGGTCCTGGTGCTGGTCAACAGTGACGCCGTGGTGCGGTCCGGCGCGGCGGCGGCGCTGGCCGACGTGCTGGCGGAACCGGGTGTCGGCATCGCCAGCGGCGGCCTGCGGCTGATCGACCACCCCGACACGATGAACTCTGCCGGGAACCCGGTGCACTACCTCGGCCTCTCGTGGGCCGGCGGCTTGGGAGAGTCCGCCACCCTGCACGCCGTACGTCGTCCGGTGGCCAGCGCGACCGGAGCCGTGATGGCCCTGAGACGGGAAGCCTGGGAGGAGCTCGGGGGGTTCTTCGAGCCGATGTTCGCCTACGGCGAGGACATGGAGCTCAGCCTGCGTTGCTGGCAGCGGGGCTGGACCGTGGAGTTCGTGCCGGACGCGGTCGCGCTGCACGCCTATGAGTTCCACCGCAACCCGCTCAAGATGTATCTGCTCGAACGCAACCGGCTGCTCGTCGTGCTGACGCTCTACGAGCGCAGGACGCTGGCTCTGCTGGCGCTGCCGCTGCTCGCTCTCGAGCTCGCGGTCCTGGTGGTCGCGGTGCGCCAGGGCTGGTGGCGGCAGAAGGTCCGTGGCTGGTGGTGGCTGGCGCGTCACGCGGGGCTGGTGCGCCGCAGACGGGCTGAGGTGCAGGCGGCACGTCGCCTGCCGGACGCGCAGGTGGCCACGGTGCTGACCGGGTCGTTCAACCCCGGAGAGCAGACAGGCTTCTCCGCCCCACGGCCGCTCGCGCTCGCCTCGACCTGGTGCTGGAGCGTCGTGCGTCGTGGGATTCTGCAAGTCACGGACACGTCCTAGACACCTCTTTACGCTGAAGAGGTGACTGTCTCCTCCGTGCCTCCGGTGGCGTTGCCGATCCCCGGGCCGGAGTCCAGCCGCGGTCGCGTCCCGGGTGGCCGCCGTCGGAGTCGGGCCACTCTGTCGGGCCTTGCGGTCGGTGCCCTCGCCTACGCTCTGCTGGCACGTGACCTGGTGCCCGCACCGGTCGTGCTGGTCGTGCTGGTCGCACTCGTCGTGATGGTCCCGACGGCGCAGGACCTCTCGCGCCGGATCGCCCTCAACGGCAGCCTCCTGATCGGCTGGGTGCCGGTGTTGTGGTGGGTGCGCTGGCCGGTCGAGGTGGACCACGGCGCGCTCGTCGTTGCCGTGGCAGTCGCCACGGTGACCGGAGGCGCAGCCGCAGCACCAGCGCCGCTGACCAGGCTGCGGCGACTGCTCCCTCACGCCCGCCGGGTGGACCGGCTTCTAGTGCTGAGCGGGGGCGCGGCGCTGGCGTCGATGTGGAGATGGGCGTTCCCGGGCTCGCCGTACCACGCCCTGCTCACGCTGCTCCCCGGTGTCGACAACGCCGAGCACTTCTCCATGGTGGCCACGATGCGCACCTACGGGGCCACGACCTCGGCGCTCGGCGCCTCGCCGGACGGGTCACGGTGGCGGTTCGACGAATACCCGCAGAGCTTCCACGCGCTGGTGGCCACGCTCGGAGAGCTGACCCATCGGCGGTCGGCGACGGGTCCCGATGCGGTGGTGGCCTACTCCCAGGGCGTCTCGATGGTCGTGGTCGCGGGGATCGTGGTCCTGACCGCAGCGGTCGTCTCTCTGCCCCGCCTCCGTGATCGACCCTTGGTCGCGGTGCCGGTGGTGGTGCTCAGCCTGGCTGCGTTCCTCTGGAGCCCGGGGCAGACCATGCTGGCTGACGGCTTCGCGAACTTCTGGCTGGCAGCGGTTGCGGCAGGCGCGGCTCTCGTCCTCACCTTGGCCCCGCCGCGACGCCTGGCGCTTCCCGAGGTGGCGGCTGTCGGCGGACTGCTGGTGTTCGTCGCCCATGCCTGGGCGCCGCTGTTCGTGGTCGCCGCGCCTGCGGCACTGGCGCTGCTGGTCCCCCTCAGGGAGACCTTCGGCGACCGAGCCCTGCGAAGCCGGCTGTGGTGGGCCGGCGGGATCCTGACAGTAGCCGGGCTCGGGGTGCTCAAGGCCTTCGTGGGGTTGTTTCGCGACGTCGGTGTCTCCGCGGTCGTGACTGCCACTGGAGGCATCCAGGGGAGCAACCCGGCACCCGCCTTCGCACTGCTGGTCGTGGCGCTCTACGTCTGCTCGGCCGCTCCAGCCCTGTTGCGCGGACGAGGCACAGGTGACGAGGGCGTCCTGCGGGCGGTCGGACGGGCGCGAGTGCTCACCCTGGCGGTGGTGGCGGGCCTGGTGACCTCGGCACTGTTGTTCCTCGCACAGCTGCACACCCTGGGCACGTCGGCCTACTACTTCGTGAAGTTCTGCATGGGGTTCGAGCTGGTCCTGGCTGCTCTCGTCCCGGCTGTGTGCGGACTCCTGGTCGCCTCGGTCACAGGCCCGGGCCGACGCAGCTGGCGGCGATGGGGAGCGTTCGGGCTGGCGACGCTCGCGACCTCGCAGGCCTTCGGCCTGTTTCCCCGTGCTCCGGTCCCACTCCTGGACGGACACCGGGCAGGAACCGCTTCGCTGGCCGCGCCCTACTCCGCGGCCCGGGTGGCGTCGGGCATCCTGCGCGCGACCGGCTCGAGCACCTCGACCACCAGCTTCCGTCGTGACTACCTGGCGATCGGCCCGGACCGCGTTGGGCTCGCGTTCTATGCGGACACCTGGTACCACGCGATCCTGGTCAGCGGCAGCATGCGCGTCGACGCGCGACTGCGCATGCTGCATATCCGGGTCGTCGGGG
>JBDTXF010000366.1:0-3923 GCA_040006355.1 Nocardioidaceae bacterium
CGGTGAGTCGATGCCGACCACCAAGACCACCGGCGACACCGTCATCGGCGGCACCCTGAACCAGACCGGGTCGCTGGTGGTCCGGGCCGACCGGATCGGTCGCGACACCATGCTGGCCCGGATCGTGCAGATGGTCGCCGAGGCACAGCGGTCCCGCGCCCCGATCCAGCGGACGGCGGACCGGGTGGCCTCCTGGTTCGTGCCTGCCGTGATCGGTGCCGCGACGGTCACCTTCGTCGTGTGGGCCACCGTCGGACCCGACCCCCGCCTTGCCCATGCACTCATCGCAGCGGTCGCGGTCCTGATCGTTGCCTGCCCCTGCGCGCTCGGACTGGCCACACCCGTCTCGATCATGGTCGGCGTCGGCAGGGGAGCAGGGCTCGGTGTGCTGATCAAGAACGCCGAGGCGCTCGAGCTGATGGAGAAGGTCACCACCCTCGTCGTCGACAAGACCGGCACCCTCACCGAGGGCCGACCGTCGGTGACCCAGGTGGTCCCCGCGGCCGCCTTCAGCGACGACGAGGTCCTCCGGCTCGCCGCAGCCGTCGAACGAGACTCCGAGCACCCGCTCGCCCGCGCTGTCTTCGAGGCCGCCGCCCACGCCGGCCTCACGGTGGCAGACGTCACCGGCTTCGACTCGACGCCCGGGAAGGGGGCCTCCGGCACGGTCGAGAGCCATCGGGTCGTCATCGGCAGCGCGAGCCACCTGTCGGACCAAGGACTCGACCCCGGACCGCTGGCCGACGAGGCCGACCGGCTGCGGGTCGACGGAGCGACCGCGATCTTCGTCGGCGTCGACGACCGGGTCGCCGGGATCCTCGCCGTCGCCGACCCCGTCAAGGAGTCCACGCCGGCCGCCCTGCGCGCACTCCGCGACGACGGCGTCGAGGTCGTCATGCTCACCGGTGACAACCGGGTGACCGCCGAGGCCGTCGGGCGACGCCTCGGCATCGACCGGGTCGAGGCCGACGTACTCCCCGACCACAAGGGAGACATCGTCGAGCAGCTCCGGGCCGAGGGCCGGGTCGTGGCGATGGCGGGCGACGGGGTCAACGACGCCCCCGCACTCGCCGCCGCCGACGTCGGTCTGGCGATGAGCTCCGGGACCGACGTGGCCCTGGAGTCGGCCGGGGTCACCCTCCTGCAGGGCGACCTCCTCGGCATCGTCCGGGCCCGGGAGCTGTCCCGGGCGACGATGTCGAACATCCGGCAGAACCTGGTGTTCGCCTTCGTCTACAACGTCGCCGGCATCCCGATCGCGGCCGGCGTCCTCTACCCGGCCTTCGGTTTGCTGCTCTCACCGATGATCGCCGCAGCAGCGATGGCCCTCTCCTCGGTGAGCGTGATCAGCAACGCGCTGCGGCTCCGCACCCGGCGCCTCTGACCCGGGACCGTGGGGGCAAACCCGGTCCGCTGGACCGAGCCGTCCGCGTTTCGACCGGGCGACTCGTGGGCACTGGGGAGTGCGGCCGTTGCCTCGGCCGCTGTTGCACACCAGCTCATCAACCGAACGGAGCGCCACAATGTTGTGGACCATCCTCGTCATTCTCGTCATCATCGCCCTCGTGCTGTTCATCCTGGGCCGCGTGCGCGGAGGTCGCCGCAGCGGGCTGTGAGGCCTGTCGCCCTGTTCGGCCGGCTCGGCATGACGAAGGACGTTCGATGAGGGCCTGGCCGTTCATGGGGCGTCGACGTGCGATCGCCGGGCCGGTCGCCGACGAGCCGCATGAGCCTGCGTCGGGTGGCGGTGTGTCGCCTCCGCGCGTCCCGGTCGCCGAGCAGATCGCCCGCGCGGACCGGGAGACCGAAGACCTTCTCGAGAGCCACCTCAGGGGAGACCTGGGCGCCGCCGAGGTCGGCACGCTCGGTGATCCGCTGCGCAGGTCCCCGTTCTTCACGGGGCTGTCGGCCGGCTTGGGGCTGCTGCTCGCCTACGGGCTGGTGCACGTGCTGCTGGAGCTCACGCAGATCGTCACCTTCGTCGTCGTCGCTCTCTTCCTCGCGCTCGGACTGGAGCCGGTGGTCGCCCAGCTGGTGCGCCGCGGCCTCGGGCGGGGTTGGGCGGTCCTCGTAGTGATGTTCACCCTGGTCCTCGTCATCGGTCTCGTCGGCTGGATGCTGGTGCCCACGTTCGTCGGCCAGATCGGGTCGCTCGTCGACCGGGCCCCGGGATATCTCACCGACCTGCAGCACAACCGGGTCGTGATGCAGCTGGACCAGCGGTTCCAGATCGTCCAGCGTCTCCAGGAGCGTGCCAAGTCCGGCCTCAACGGAGGCACCCTCACCTCGCTGCTGGGAGGGGTGCTGGGCGCCGGGAAGGCCGTCGTGGACGGTGTCGTCGCGGTGGTGACGGTGCTCGTCCTGACGCTCTACCTGATGGTCGCGCTCCCGTCGGTGAAGACCGCCGCCTACAAGCTGGTGCCGCAGCGACGGCGCGCCCGGGTGGTGTTCCTGGGTGAGGAGATCTCCCGCCGCGTCGGGGGCTATGTGCTCGGGCAGACGGCGGTGGCCGCGATCAACGGGGTGCTCACCTTCATCATGCTGGTCGTGCTCAGGCTGCCGTTCTCCGCGGTGCTCGCGGTGCTGGCCGGCCTCCTCGCACTGATCCCCATCGTCGGCACCGTCGTCGGTGGCGTGATCATCACGCTCGTCGCCCTCTCCGCCGGCGGCCTGGGGACCGCCGTGATCGCGCTCGGGTACTACATCGGCTACCACGTCTTCGAGGCCTACGTCCTGTCCCCCCGGATCATGCACAAGGCGGTGGACGTCCCCGCTGTGGTCGTGATCCTCGCGGTCCTGGCCGGCGGCACCCTGCTCGGGGTGATCGGGGCGCTGATCGCCATCCCCGTCGCCGCCGGGCTGTCGCTGATCTACGACCAGGTGCTGGTCCCCCGGCAGCAGGCGCTGACCGACACCGGCACCTAGGACCGCTTTCGGTCCGTGCCTACGTCCGGCCCAGGTTCAGGCCGACGGCGAGCACCTGGTCCAGCTCGATGCCGGCGGCGGTCCGCACCGTGTCCTTGACCGGGACGAGGTAGCGCCCGTCCTTGGGGAAGAGCGCCGTCGTGAACTCGGTCTCGCCGAGGCGCACCACGACCGGGACCTGGCCCCAGTACTCCATCCCCTTCGCGGCGAGCTTGATGTCCGCGTCTCCGCGTGATGGTCCCGTGCGCGGTCCGGGAGGCAGGACCTGCGAGCGTGCACTCAGCCGACCCCGGGTCGCTCGTCGTCGGGGTCGACCAGGTGCGGGTCACCGACGGTCACGTCACTGACGTGGATGTGATGGGCGGTGACCTCCACAGCGACGGGGTCGGCGTCCTCGGCGGGCTGTGGGCTGCCGAGGGCACTGTCGAGTGCCTCCCGAGCCAGGTGGCGAGCATGCTGCGCGACCTCGGCGATCTCGGTCCCGTACTGCACGTAGAGCTCGACGGTGACGTCCTGGAGCGCCTGGTGTCGGTCGGCGTGGATGGCGATCCTGCCCACGGCGGCACCGCGGAGGTGGTTGTCGATGTGTGCCCGCAGGAGCGTGGTGAGGACCTGGCTGCTGACGTGCGTGAGCTGGTGCGGGGCGCGTGCCCGGACGGGCGGCGAGCCACGCTCCGCACGGAGAGCCGCCGCCAGGACGCGATCGGCGATCTCCGCCGCCCGCGGGACCGGGCGGTCTCGCAGCTGAGCAGCGGCGGTGGCCACCGCGTGGGGGCGGGGGAGCGCTGCCAGGTCGTCAGATGAAGTCATCGCCACTGCTCCATCCTGATCGCTAGGGTCGCTCGGGCGCGGTGCAGCTGTCCGCGCACCACCGTCGGAGTCGTGTCCAGCACCCGGGCGATCTCGGCGTAGGAGAGACCTTCCATCTCGCGTAGGTGCCAGCTGGCTCGTTGCCGCCACGGTAGTTCAGACAGGGCCAGCTGCAAGGACTTCCACAG
>JBDTXF010000367.1:0-3916 GCA_040006355.1 Nocardioidaceae bacterium
GGATCGTGTCGCTGACCATCACCGAGGGCGGCTACCTCGTCAACCAGGTGACCGGCGAGTTCGACGCGCGGGACCCCTCGATCCGGGCCGACCTCCAGGACGGCGCCGTGCCGGTCACCGCCTTCGGCTTCATCACCGAGGCGCTCGCCCGGCGCCGCACGGCCGGGACCGACCCCTTCACGGTGATGTCGTGCGACAACATCGAGGGCAACGGCGAGGTCGCCCACAAGATGATCGGCGCGTTCGCCCGGCTCAAGGACGCCGACCTCGCGGACTGGCTGGAGGAGCAGGTCAGCTTCCCCAGCTGCATGGTCGACCGGATCACCCCGGTGACCACCGACCACGACCGTGCCGAGCTCGCCGAGCAGTTCGGCGTCGAGGACGGCTGGCCGGTGGTCTGCGAGCCGTTCACCCAGTGGGCGCTGGAGGACCGGTTCCCCTCGGGGCGCCCGCCGTACGACGAGGTGGGCGTGCAGCTGGTCCCCGACGTGCGTCCCTATGAGCTGATGAAGCTGCGCCTGCTCAACGCCAGCCACCAGGCCATGTGCTACCTCGGCTACCTCGCGGGCTACCGCTATGCCCACGAGGTCTGCGCCGACCCGCTGTTCACCGACTTCCTGCTCGGCTACATGCAGGAGGAGGCCACCCCGACGCTGTCCGCCGTCCCGGGTGTCGACCTCGACGCCTACCAGCACGAGCTGATCCAGCGGTTCGCCAACCCGGAGATCAAGGACACCCTGGCGCGGCTCTGCGCCGAGAGCTCCGACCGGATCCCGAAGTGGCTGGTGCCGGTCATCCGGCTGGAGCTCGCAGCCGACGGCCCGGTCCGGCGTTCCGCGCTCGTGGTCGCGGCGTGGGCGCGCTACGCCGAGGGGGCCGACGAGGCGGGTGACCCGATCGACGTCGTCGACCAGCGCAAGGAGGCGGTGATGGAGCGGGCCCGGCACCAGGGCGAGGACCCGCTCGCGTTCCTCCGCGATCCCGACCTCTTCGGCGACCTCGTCGACGACGAGCGCTTCACCAAGGAGTACGTCGCGGCGCTCGATTCCCTGCACCAGCTCGGTGCACGGGCGACCCTCGAGGCCCTGGTGCGCTCAGGCCCGGTTCACTCCGGGATGTAGTTGAACTCGTCCGGGTCGGGGCCGGTGCGCTCGCCCTTGTCGAGGGCGGTGATGTCCACCATGTCCTCACCGGAGAGCTCGAAGTCGAAGAGGTCGAAGTTCTCCTCCACCCGTGACCGGGTCACCGACTTCGGGAAGATGATGTCGCCGCGCTGCAGGTGCCAGCGCAGGGTCACCTGGGCCGGGGACTTCCCGATGTTCTCCGCGATCCGGACGATGGTCGGGTCCTTCAGCACGCCGCCCTGGGCGATCGGGGACCACGCCTCGGTGGCGATGCCGTGCTCGGCGTCGAAGGCGCGGACCTCCTCCTGGGCGAGGTAGGGGTGCACCTCGACCTGGTTGACGGCCGGGGTCACGCTGGTCTCACCGTGGATGCGGCGCAGGTGGTGCGGCTGGAAGTTCGAGACGCCGATGGCCTTGACGCGACCACTCTCATACATCTTCTCCATGGCCTTCCAGGTCTCGACGTAGTCGCCGACGCCGGGCAGCGGCCAGTGCACCAGGAACAGGTCCAGGTAGTCGATGTCGAGGTCCTTGAGCGACTGGTCGAAGGCGCCGAGCGCGTCCTCATAGGCGTGGAAGCCGTTGTTGAGCTTGCTGGTCACGAAGAGGTCGCCACGGTCGATGCCGGAGGCGCGGACCGCCTCGCCGACCTCCTTCTCGTTGCCGTACATCTCCGCGGTGTCGATGTGCCGGTAGCCGACCTCGAGGGCCGCGAGCGTCGCGTCCTTGGTCTTCTCTGGCTCGATCTGGAAGACCCCGAAGCCGAGCTGGGGGATCTCGACACCATTGTTGAGGGTGATGTTCGGTACGCCGGTCATGTGGCTCCTTCTCGTCGTCGTGCTCGTCTGCCTTCTGATACCCAACATGCGCAGAACGACGCGACATTCCCCTGGTCGAGGTGATACTCACTGGTGTGACCATCACGACGCCCGCACTCCGGGTCGCGGCAGGACTCGCCCTCGGCGCACTGGCCCTCGCCGGCTGCGGCTCGACGGACGACGCCGGCACGAGCACCACGGCCACGGTCACGACGGCGGGCTCGCCGGACGCGACGCCCAGCTATGCCGGCTCCTCCTCCGCGCAGAGCTCACCCGCGCCGTCGACCACACCGTCGACCACACCGTCGACCACGCCGAGCCGTTGCACCATCGAGGACCTGACGGTCTCGCTCGGCCCGTCCGAGGGAGCCGCAGGGAGCACCTACCTGCCGGTCCGGCTGACCAACACCTCGAAGGCGTCCTGCCGGGTCCAGGGCTTCGGCGGGGTGTCACTGGTGACCAGCCCGCGCAGCGAGCCCGTCGGCGCCCCCGCCGACCGCACGCACCGGGGCGAGGCCACCGCCGTGGTCCTGAGGCCCGGAGCCACCGCCGAGGCCACGCTGCAGCAGACGAACGCAGACAACTACCCGACTGGCACGTGCCAGCCGTCCCGGACGCACGGCCTGCGGGTCTATCCGCCCGACGAGACGCACTCGGTCTACCTCCGGCACGCCGCGACCGCCTGCGGGCGCACCGCGGTCCATCTCCTCACGCTGACGCCCTACCGCAGGGCTGGATGAGACCAGGGACAAATGGGTAGTGGAGGCCATGAGCTACTCCCTGAGCCGACTGATGTCCACCGCCACCGCGTCCTACGGTGTCTACGCCCTCGCACAGCCCCGGCACCTCGGCAGGGCGATCAGCAAGAACCCCAAGGAGCAGGCCGACTACGACGTCCTCGCCCAGACCTACGGCGCCCGTGACCTGACCGTGAGCGCCCTCGGGCTGTTCGGCAGGTCCGACCGGACCGTCACCGCGGCGATGGTCACCCGCATCGTCTGCGACATCTCCGACGGCCTGATCCTCTCGGTCAAGGCCCACGACGACGAGACCCGCAACAAGGTCCTCGGCGTCACGATGGGCTGGGCGACCCTGAACACGCTCGCGCTGGTCATCGACCGGCGCAACGCGCGCAAGGCACACCTGATCTAGCCTCGATCTAGTCCCTGTCGAGCCAGGCCCGGACCCTGCGGCCGTCGGCGTCGAGCACCGGCGGCGCCGTGTGGGCGTCGCGGGTGACCTCCGTCCCGGACCGGTCGAAGAACCGCAGCGGCGGACCCGGCAGGGTCAGCGGGCCCAGGGTCTCGTGGTCGACCGCGATCGTGAGCCCCTGGCTGTCGAGCTGGTCCCAGGCGTAGACCTCGTCGAGCCGGCGCACCTTGCCGGCCGGGATGCCGACCTCGGCGAGGTGAACGAGCAGGTCGGCGGCGTGCCAGCCGGAGAAGGCCTGCTCGACGACCTGGATGGTGCGCTCGCGGTTCGCCACCCGCTCCGGGTTGGTGGCCAGCCCCGGCGCGGCCGGGTCGAGGTCGAACGCGACGCAGAGCCGGCGCCACAGCCCCTCGCTCCCGACGGCGATCTGCACGGTGCCGTCGTCGCAGTGGAACAGCCCGTAGGGCGCGATGGAGGCGTGGTGGTTCCCCTGGGCCTGGCCGACCTGGCCGGCGACCGTCCAGCGGGTGCCCTGGAAGGCGTGCACGCCGACGGTCGCGGCCAGCAGCGAGGTGCGCACGACGGTGCCCTCGCCGGTGCGGTCCCGCTCGACGAGTGCGGCGAGCACTCCGGTCGCGCCGTACATGCCGGCGAGGAGGTCCGAGATCGGCACCCCCACCTTCTGCGGGTCGTCGGGCCCGGAGCCGGTCAGCGACATCAGGCCTGCCTCGCCCTGCGCGATCTGGTCGTAGCCGGCGCGACCGCCCTCCGGTCCGTCGTGCCCGAAGCCGGTGATCGAGAGGACCACCAGCCGCGGGTTGA
>JBDTXF010000368.1:0-3916 GCA_040006355.1 Nocardioidaceae bacterium
GCCTCGAGCTGCTGCTCGGCGGACGCATCGCCCGCCACCAGCCCACCCTCGCTGCGCTCCTGGTGGCCACCGCCACCATCGGCGGCACCGGAGCGATGTTCGCCGCCGGACTGGTCGGCAGCGGCGTTCCGGTCGCGGGCTCCATCCTGTACGCCGCGTCCCTGGGCTCCCTCGCCTTCGTCTTCGCGGGGGTGGCTGCGCTGATGGCGCAGCTCACCCTGCACTCCCGGGGGGTCTACACCTGGAGCCTGATCGTCCTCGGGGCGGCGTACGTGCTGCGCGGAGTCGGCGATGTGACCGGCACGTGGCTCACCTGGCTCTCCCCGCTCGGTTGGGCGGAGAAGTCCGCGCCGTTCGGAGACCACCGGTGGTGGACCCTGGCCATCCCGATCGCGGTCGGCCTGGTCCTGGGTGGCGTCGCGCTGCGTCTGGCTGCCGTGCGCGACCTGGGCAGCGCGCTCGTCCAGGGCGGTGCGGGCTCCGAGCGCGCTTCTGCTCGGCTGCGCAACCCGCTCGGTTTCGCGATGTGGGTGCATCGACCTGCCACTCTCGGCTGGTTCGCCGGGGGCGTGCTGCTCACCGCGACGATGGGCGCACTCTCCCAGCAGTTCCTCGACATGATGGCCGGCAACCCGGCGCTCACCACCGCGATGGGCATCACTGCCGGTCGGCCCATGGACGGCTTCGTCGCGGCCGTGCAGCTCTACCTGGCCGTCATCGCGGCGGGCTACGTCGTCCAGGCGATCGGCACGCTGCGGGCCGAGGAGGCCGACGGACGGCTGGAGACGCGGCTCTGCGGCACGTTGTCCCGTTCACGCTGGCTGGCCTCGCACGCGCTGGTGGTGCTGCTCGGGCTGGTGACGATCGTGCTCGGCTCCTCCCTCGTCCTGGGAGTCACGACGGCGCTGTCGGTCGGCGACGTGGCAGAGATCGGTCCCACCCTGACGTCCGGACTGGCCTACCTTCCTGCCGAGCTCGTGCTCGCGGGGGTGGCGCTGGCGGTCTACGGACTCCGCCCGCGGCTGTTCGGCATCGTGTGGGCCAGCTATGCCGTGATGACGTTCGTCGCGTTCCTCGGTCCCGGCCTGAAGCTCCACCAGTGGGTGCTCGACGTCTCGCCTACCGCGCACGTGGGCAACCCACCGGCGGGCGGCATCCAGACGGGCGCGCTCGCCGTGATGACATGCGTCGCTCTGGCCCTGGTCGCGGTCGGCTTCACAGCCTTCCGCGAGCGAGAAGTACCCCAGGGCTAGATCCTGCGCGGTGGAGAACCACCAGGCGAGGAGGTCGACGCGACCATCGAGCGCCCGCGTGCGAGAAGAACGACTCGGTGCCGAGGTCATCGGGATGTGCGATGAGACCCGCGCTGGCAAGAGCTGCACCCAGGAAAAACGAGCTGCATTCTCCCGGTCCCGGCAACGGCACGGAGAAGGCGTCCAGGTGTACTCTCACATCTACCATTCCTGGCTCAGGATTTGGTCCGTTGCCCCGGCCCCCGGTGACATCCACGAACCCGGACGTCAGGGAGTCTTCCTTGTTGACCACGACTGTGGGCCGTCATCGGCGGAGCCTCATCGCCACACAGAGCTCTGTGCGCCTCGTGCTTGCCTGCCGCCATGGTCTCCGTCCTCGGAGTGGTCCCTTCCTCGCCGTCACCCCTGGTGGTGGTGGGCTCGCGGGGTGCGGCGCGTCGGGTGGCCGGGAGTGCCTCCTGTGAACGCGGTGGGATCGCACGAGCTCACCCGCCGCAGCTACTTGCGATGGAGCGCGATCTTGGGAGCGACTGCCGGAGCGGCTGGCGTCGGCGGTTGGGCACTGGTGGAAGGGCAACCGTCGCTGCCGGCGGCACCGCTCGTGCCGGTCGGGAAGGAGCCGATCGTCTGGAGTGCCTGCAATGTCAACTGCGGCAGCCGATGCCCGCTGAGGTTGGCAGTGGTGGAAGGCACCGTGGTGCGGGTCGATCCGGACAACACAGGCGACGACCAGCTCGGGACCCAGCAGATCCGTGCGTGCGTGCGCGGGCGATCCATCAGGCAACGCATCTACAGCGCGGAGCGGCTCAAGAAGCCGATGAAGCGAGTCGGCCCTCGCGGGAGCGGGAAATGGCAGGACATC
Source organism: Nocardioidaceae bacterium (assembly GCA_040006355.1). GTDB lineage: Bacteria > Actinomycetota > Actinomycetes > Propionibacteriales > Nocardioidaceae > Nocardioides_B. Next base: position 2,116 of record JBDTXF010000368.1, read on the forward strand.
AGCTGGGATGAGGCTTTCACGATGATCGCCGCGAATCTCGAACGCCTGATCCGCACACACGGCAACGAGTCCATCTACATCAACTACGGCACCGGTGTCATCGGAGGAACACTGGCGTCGAGTTGGCCACCGGGGGGCACTGCTGTCGCCCGGCTGATGAACTGTGTCGGCGGCTTTCTGGATCAGTACAACGACTACAGCGCGGCGAACATTGAAGCTGCCACGGATTTCCACTACGGCGAGTACACGACCTCGAACAGCAACGACGACACGATCAACTCCACCTTGGTTCTGATGTTCGGGAACAACCCGCACGAGACCAGGATGAGTGGTGGGGGAGAGGTGTTCGTGACCCAGGAGGCCAAACGCCTCTCGGGGCACCGGGTGATCATCTTCGACCCGCGCTTCTCCGACACGGCGATGAACCTCGCAGACGAGTGGGTGCCGCTGCGGCCGGGCACTGACGCGGCCCTGGTGGCCGGGTTCGCGCACGTGATGCTCACTGAGGACCTGGTTGACCGCCCATTCCTGGACAAGTACTGCAGTGGGTTCGACGAAGCGCACATGCCGAAAGGTCTGCCGGCCGGACTCTCCTACGAGAGCTACGTCTTGGGGAAGGGCGCTGACAAGACCGCAAAGACTCCCGAGTGGGCCGCGCGGATCTCGGGTGTGCCTGCCGACGACATCCGCCGACTGGCCCGGGAGATCGCGGCGGCCAAGGCGGTGTCGATCACGCAGGGGTGGGGCCCGCAACGCCACTCGAACGGCGAGAACCAAGCGCGAGCGCCGATGGTCCTCGCGAACATGATCGGTGCCGTGGGCGTCGCGGGGGGAGGCACCGGCTGTCGGGAAGGCTCGGCGGCGTTGCCGATGGCCTCGTTCCCTGTGCTCGAGAACCCGGTGCGATCCGTCCTGCCCTTCTACCGGTGGACCTACGCGATCGAGCACGGCAAGGGGATGACCTACAAGGAGGGCATCCGGGACAGCTTGAACACCAACAGCAACGCCAACGTGACCAATGACGTCACGCTGGGCAGCGACATCAAGTTCATCTGGCTCTATGCCTCCAACGCGTTGGTGAACCAGCACGGCGACATCAACGAGACGATCAAGCTCCTCTCCGACGAGACCAAGTGCGAGATGGTCGTGTGCATCGACAACCAGATGACGGTGTCGGCGAGGTACTCCGACATCGTCCTGCCCGACGTGTCCACCGCCGAGCAGATGGACCTTTCACGGCAGGGCAGCTCGGGGAACCTCGGCTACGCGATCTTCACGGACAAGGCCGTCGAGCCGCTGTACGACAGCATGCCGGTCTACGACATGCTGACGGGCATCGCGGACAAGCTCGGAGTGAAACGAAAGTTCACCGAGGGCCGCACCCAGGAGGACTGGATCAGGTGGCTGGTTGACGAGTCCCGCAAAGTGGTGCCGGATCTTCCGTCCTTCGAGGACTTCAGGAAGATGGGGCTGTATCGCACCAAGCTCGAGCCTATCATCGCCCTGAAGGACTTCCGGGACGACCCGGCCAAGCACCCACTCCTGACACCGTCGGGGAAGATCGAGATCTTCTCGAGCAACCTCTACAAGATGTCCCTCGACTGGCCCATGGAGAGTGGCAACGTCATCACGCCCACCCCGGAGTACACCGCGACCCGGGAGATGCCTGGTGACCCTCTGCAAGAGCGTTTTCCCCTGCAGTGCATCGGCCACCACTACAAGGCGCGCACCCATTCGACGTATGCGAACAGTGCTTGGCTCAAGGAGGCGCATCCTCAGTTCGTCTGGGTGAGCAGGCTCG
>JBDTXF010000369.1:0-3910 GCA_040006355.1 Nocardioidaceae bacterium
GCCGTCCCAGTCGGTGACGATGTCGAGCTCGTCGACGTCGAAGCCGAGCTCGTTGAGCCGCTCCATGCGCTGCTCGATGCGCCAGATCTCGTCGGTGGTGAACTCCTCGGTGCTGGTGAGCTCGCTCCAGAGGCCGTCGTAGCGCTGCTGCACCACCTCGATGATGTCGTCGGCCTCGAAGGACTCGCTCAGCAGACCACCTGCCTGGAGGTCGAGCAGCTCGCCGTAGATGTTGGTCAGCGCCACCTCGAGGTCGTGGGCTCGTTGGCCGTTGCTGAGGGTCTCGTGCAGCTCGCCGGTCTCGGCATCGACGAGGTACGCCGCGAACTCCCCGGCGCTGCGGCGGAAGAGCACGTTGGACAGCGAGACGTCGCCCCAGAAGAACCCGGACAGGTGCAGCCGCACCAGCAGCACGACCAGCGCGTCGAGGATCTTGGGCAGGCTCTCCTGCGGCAGGCCGTGGCTGAACAGCGACCGGTAGGGCAGGGAGTACTGCAGGTGCCGGGTGACCAGCGCCGGCTCGATCTCCTCGCCGTGCTCGTCCTCGCGGCCGCTGACCACGCCGACGGGCTCCACCGCCGGGAGGTTGAGACGCCGCAGGTCGCGGAGCAGGCGGTACTCCCGGTTGGCCATGTGCTCGCGGGTCTGCTTCACCGCGTAGACGTCCTGGCCCAGGCGCACGATGCGCACGATGTGCCGCGAGATGCCGCGCGGCAGTGGCACCACGACGTCGTCGCCCCACTCGTCGAGGGACAGCTGCCAGGGCAGGGTGACCAGGGCCGGGTTCGGCTTCGTTGCCACGATGCGAAGCGCCATCGGGTCAGCCTAGACCGCGTCCGGGGCTGCTCAGGCACCCGGTTCGAGGAAGACCGCGCCCGGTCCGCGCGCCGCGACCTCGTCAGCAGGGTTGCTCAGGGCGCACGTCCGCAGGCTCAGGCAGCCGCAGCCGATGCACCCGTCCAGCTTGGCACGGAGCCGCTCCAGGCGCTCGATCTGCGCGTCGATCCTGGGCCGCCAGCTCCTCGACAGACGTGCCCAGTCGGCCTTCGTGGGCGTGCGCCCCTCCGGCAGGGTCCCGAGCGCCTCCGCGATCTCCTCCAGGGTGAGTCCCACCCGCTGCGCGGAGCGGATGAACGCCACCCGGCGAAGGGTCGCGCGCCGGAAGCGTCGCTGGTTGCCGCCGGTCCGCTCGGAGGCGATCAGTCCCTGCTGCTCGTAGTAGCGCAGGGCCGAGGTGGTGACGCCGGAGCGCTCCGCCACCTCGCCGATCGTCAGAGGAGCTGCAGGCACGACGGAAGCCTAGCTGTTGACTTCAACCTCACGTGAACTTGCAGGCTAGGTGCATGACGACGACCCATCACCTCCCGGCTCCGGCCCATCCCACCACGCGGTACGACGACCTCCCGCGGCTGATGTCGCTGATGACCGGCGACGAGAAGCACGACGCGGCGGCGACCTCGACGCTGGACGTGGTGTGGGTGCTCTACGACCGGGTCCTCGACGTGTCCCCCGAGACCGTGGAGGACCCGGCGCGGGACCGGTTCTACCTGTCCAAGGGCCACGGTCCGATGGCCTACTACGCGACGCTGGTGGCGAAGGGGTTCCTCCCTGAGGGATTGCTGTCTGGCTGGGGGACCTTCGACTCCCCGCTCGGCCACCACCCGGACCACCTGCTGGTGCCAGGGGTGGAGATCTCCAGCGGCTCGCTGGGGCACGGCCTCCCGCTGGCCGTCGGCACGGCGCTCGGGCTGCGGGCGCAGGGTCTGTCGTCGCGGGTGGTGGTGCTCGTCGGCGACGCCGAGCTCGACGAGGGCAGCAACGCCGAAGCGGTCCAGGTGGCTGGTGCGCTGGGGCTGGACGGGCTCTCGGTGGTGGTGGTCGACAACGCCTCGACCAGCTATCACCGGCCAGGGGCGGTCGCTCCGCGCTTCGCCTACGAGGGCTGGGACGCGCGGACGGTCGACGGCCGTGACCACGACACCCTGGCCGCTGCCCTGACCCGGCGGGTGGTGGGCCGTCCCACGGTCGTGGTGGCCCGGGTGGAAGGGGCACAGCCGTGAGCGACCCGCGCGAGAGGTTCGCCCGCACCGCGGCCGAGCTCGTCGAGGAGGACCTGTCTGTGGCCCTGGTCTACGCGGAGATCTCCGGTCAGCTCTTCACCGACGTCCAGCGTCGGCACCCCGAGCGGGTGGTCAACGTGGGGATCCGCGAGCAGCTGCTGGTGGACGTGGGCGCCGGGCTGGCGCTCGCAGGCATGCGGCCGATCGTGCACACCTTCGGCTCCTTCCTGGTGGAGCGGGCGTTCGAGCAGGTCAAGCTCGGCTTCAGCCACCAGGACGTCGGGGGCGTGCTGGTCGGGTCAGGTGGGTCGGTCGACATGTCCGCCGGCGGTCGCACCCACCAGTCCCCCGGTGACGTGGCGCTCATCGACACCCTGCCGGGCTGGACCGTCCACGTGCCCGGGCACGCGGACGAGGTCGTCGACTCGCTGCGCCAGGCGGTGGCTGGGGACGGCCGACACTACGTGCGGGTGGTCGCCCAGCAGAACAGCCTGGCCAGGCCGGTGCGCCCCGGCCGTCTCGACGTCGTACGCCGGGGGGCGGGCGCCACGGTCGTGGCGGTCGGTCCGATGCTCGACCCGGTGCTGGCCGCCGTCGAGGGACTGGACGTGTCGGTGCTCTATGCGAGCACCGTCCGGCCGTTCGACGCGACCGGCCTGCGCGGGGTGCTGGTCACGCCGGAGGTGGTGCTCGTCGAGCCCTATCTGGCGGGCACGTCCGCATGGGAGGTCGACGCCGCTCTCGTGGACGTCCCGCACCGCACCCTGGGGCTCGGCATCGGTCGTGAGGAGCTTCGTCGCTACGGGCGTCCGGAGGAGCACCTGGCGGCCCACGGTCTCGATGCGGCCGGCCTGCGGGCCGCGGTCACCCGGTTCCTGGACGCCGCGGCCTGAGGACGCCGAAGGGCCGACCGGTCAGGCACTGCCTGCTCGGTCGGCCCCGCGATGACGAGTGGACTACTTCTTGAACGCGTCCTTGATCTTCTCGCCGGCCTGCTTCAGGTCGGCCTTGGACTGGTCGCCCTTGCCCTCGGCCTGGAGGTCCTTGTTGTCGGTCGCGTCGCCGAGACCTTCCTTGGCCTTGCCGAGCATGCCCTCGCCCTTGTTGGCGATCTTGTCGTCGTTACCCATGTCGTCCTCCTCGTTTGAAGTACCCCCTCTATACCCGGTGGGGGCCGAACAATGCGTCCCGCACAGATTCCTCGACCCGCGTGGAGGTCGCCTAGCATGGGCGCCGCGCCGCTTTAGCTCAGCTGGTAGAGCATTCGCCTTGTAAGCGAAAGGTCGTCAGTTCGAACCTGACAAGCGGCTCCACACCCCTCGTCGGCTCAGCGCAGCCGCTCGGCCGCGAACTCCATCCGCGGCTGCGCGAGCAGCTCCTGGGTCTGCACGATCCGCAGCTCGCGGTCACCGGCCGCGGCCGTCGCCTCGACCACCGCGAACACCGACGACGTGGTCCGGGCCAGCGCCTCCCCGAGGGGTCGGCGGTCCAGGAGCGTGGACAAGAACACCGCCGTGGTCAGGTCGCCCGCCCCGTTCGGGCTGACCGGCAGGCGCGGCGTGCGGGTGCGCCAGGCTCCCTCGGGGGACACCGCGACGAGGTCCAGCCGGCCCGCCGGGGTGTCGTCGAGGATCGCGCTGGTGACCAGCACGACCGACGGGCCGACTGCGCGTAGCCGGTCGACGGACTCGAGGAGCCGGTTGAGCGTCGTCGACGAGGAGCCAGTGAGGTAGTCCAGCTCGAAGTGGTTGGGGGTGACCACGTCGGCCGCGGGGACCACCCGGTCGCGCATCAGCTCCGGGATCCCCGGCCGCACGAACATTCCGCGGCCCACGTCGCCCATCACCGGG
>JBDTXF010000370.1:0-3906 GCA_040006355.1 Nocardioidaceae bacterium
GCAGTCGCAGGGCGTAGCCGACGTTGCCCGCCACGGACTGCTGCGGGAACAGCTGACCGTCCTGGAACATCAGCGCGAAGCCGCGTCGATGGGTGGGTACGCCGGCCAGGTCGCGCCCGTCGTAGGCCACGGAGCCGGCGTCGAGCGCCTCGAGACCGGCAACGGCCCGCAGCAGCGTGGACTTGCCCGACCCCGAGGGACCGAGCACGGCGAGGACGTCACCGGCGAGCAGGTCGAGGCTCACCCGGTCGACGGCGGACGCCGGAGCGCCGTCGAAGCGGACGGTCAGGTCGCGGACCTCGAGCATCTCAGAAGGCTCCCACGGAGCCCAGCCGGAGCCGCTCGACGAGCGCCATCACGCCGACCGTGACCAGCCCGAGCACCACCGACGCGGCCAGCGCCATGCCGAGGTTCTGCTGACCGGGCCTGCTGATCAGCTGGTAGATCACCACCGGCAGCGTCGGCCGGTCCGGACGGGCCAGGAAGCTGGTCGCGCCGAACTCCCCCAGCGAGACCGCGAAGGCGAACCCGGTGGCGGCCAGCAGCGGACGCCACAGCGCAGGCAGGTCGACCGTCGCGGCGACCCGCAGCGGAGAGGCGCCGAGCGATGCCGCGGCCTGGCGCTGCCGGGGGTCCACCGCGCGCAGCACCGGCGTCAGCGTGCGCACGACGAGGGGCAGCGCGACCATCGCCTGGGCGATCGGGACCAGCAGCGCCGAGCTGCGCAGGTCCAGCGGCGGACGGTCCAGCGTCACCAGGAAGCCGAACCCCAGTGTCACCGCCGACACCCCGAGGGGCAGCATGACGACCGCGTCGAGGACCGCGAGGCCACGGCGCTCCGCCCTCGCCCGGGGACGCCGTGAGACCACGACCGAGACGAGCACCCCGAGCAGCATCGCGAGCAGCGTCGCGTCGACCGCGACCCGCCAGGAGTTGGCGAGCGCCTCGGACGCCGGGACCAGCAGCGCCCCGCCCGCGCCGGTGGTGGCGAGGTCGCGGTAGCTCTGCAGGCTCCAGCCGCCGTCGACCTGCAGCGACCGCACGACCAGGGTCGCGAGCGGCGCGGCCAGGAGCGCGAGCACCGTGACGCTCACCGCGAGCACCGGCAGGTCGCGGCGCCGCGGCGGGCGGGTGGTGTCCCGGTCCGCAGCGCGGTCGAGCACCTGCTCACGCGCGGACCTGGTGCGCTGGGCGAGGACGAGCAGGACGGTGATCACGAGCAGCTGCAGCACCGACAGCGCCGAGGCGGCGCGCAGGTCGAGGAACTGGGTGGTGAGCTGGTAGATCTCGGTCTCGACGGTGGCGTAGCGCAGCCCTCCGAGCGTCAGCACCACCCCGAACGACGTCGCGCAGAACAGGAACACCACGCTCGCCGCGGACACGATGCCCGGCATCAGCGCCGGCAGCGTCACCGTGCGCAGCACCTGCAGCGGGGAGGCACCGAGCGCCGCCGCGGCCTCCTCCCGCCGGCGGTCGATGCCCTCCCACAGCGCCCCGACCGTGCGCACCACGACCGCGAGGTTGAAGAACACCATCGCGGAGACGATGGCGACCGGGGTGCCGTCCAGGCCCAGCCCGCCGAGCGGGCCCGACGACGCGAGCAGCGTGCGGAAGGCGACGCCCACCACGACCGTGGGCATCACGAACGGCAGCAGCACGAAGGCGCGGACCAGCTGCCGCCCGGGGAAGCGCAGCCGGTGCAGCACGAAGGTCAGCGGCAGGGCGAGCAGCACCGTGGCCACGGTCGCCGCGGTCGAGGACCACAGCGTGAACCACAGCACCCGGTGCACCCGCGGGCGCCCGAGTATCTCCAGGACGCCGACCGGGTCGAAGGAGCCGGAGGTGAAGAAGCCACGCCCGACCATGCCGGCGACGGGGAGCACGAAGAAGACACCCAGCACCGCCAGCGGCAGCGCCGCGAGGGCGGCGAGCCCGGCGCCGGAGCGGAGCCGGCCGGGACTCGATCGGCTGGTCATCGGCTGCTCATCGGCTGCTCATCGACTGGTCATCGACTGGTGATGTCGCCCCACTCGCGCAGCCAGGTGTCGCGGTTCCTCGCGATCTCGCTCGGCGGCAGACTGAAGGGCCTCGGCGCGACCTTCGCGAACCTCGACCAGTCCGCGGGCAGGGTGGCGGCGTCGTCGACCGGGAAGACATACATGTTCTCGGGGAGCGCCTCCTGGAACGAGCGCTGCTCCATGAAGTCGATGAACGCCCGGGCACCCGCGGGGTTCCGGGCGCCCTTGAGGAGCCCGGCGAACTCGACCTGACGGAAGCAGGTGTCCAGCAGGCTGCTGGTGGTCGGCCTGGTGGCGCCCTTCGGGATCGTGAACGGCGGCGACGACGCGTAGGACAGCACGATCGGCCGGTCGCCCGTGCCGCCTCCCGCGGTGAAGTCCACCTCGTAGGCGTCCGACCAGCCCGAGGTCAGCTTGGTGCCGTTGGCCATCAGCCTCCGCCAATAGGCCGGCCACCCGTCGCCGTACTTCGCCACCGTGGCGAGCAGGAACGCCAGACCGGGTGAGGAGGTGGCTGCGCCCGGGGTGACGAACAGGCCGCGGTAGGCGGGCTTGGTCAGGTCGTCGAGCGTGGCCGGCGGATTCACCCGGTGCCGGCGGAACCACACGTCGTCGATGTTGACGCACACGTCCCCGTAGTCGACCGGGGTGAGCTGGGCGGCGTCCGCCCGGTCGGCCAGGGCGTACGCCGACGCGGAGGCCGGCTCGTCCTTCGGTGTGTAGTCCACGAGGATCCCCTCGTCGACGGCGCGGGAGGCGAAGGTGTTGTCGATGCCGTAGGTCAGGTCGGCGATCGGCGAGCCCTTGGTCAGCACCAGCTTGTTGGTCAGCTGTCCGGCGTCGCCGTTCGGCTCGATCCGCACCGTGTAGCCGGTCTTAGCGGTGAACGCGCGCAGCACCTTCTTCGACATCGCCCACGAGTCGTGGGTGGCGACGACGACGGTCCTGTCCGGGGTCCCGCCGGCCCCGTCCGACGTCCCGCCCCCGACGGAGCAGCCGGTGACCAGACAGGCCCCGGCCGTCAGGGCGGCCGTCGCGGCGGCCGCCCGGCCAGCGGATCGGCCGGTGGCTCGGCCGGAGGATCGGCCGGAGGATCGGGGGGTGGCTCGTCCGAGCGCGCGCAACGTGTGCATGGTGCATCTCCCGTTCGTTCTGGGAGGGAACCGCGTCAGCGGTCGAGTCTCGACTTCCTTCGCCGGTGCTAGCCGAATCAGGTTCGAGGGTCTGCGGCGATCCCGCACTCTCAGCGCCCGGTGGCGCTCCCCTGTCGTTCCCGGCCGACGCTACACCCAGGGCGTCCGAGTAGCCTCCGACCGTGCCCAGTCCCCAGCACCAGGTCCTCACCTGGGTGATCCCGGTGATCCGGCGGCGCACCGAGGTTCACGACCCCGAGCAGGTCCGGCACGACGTGCTGGCCGCGCAGGCCGACGCGGACCCGGCCCCGCCGCGGAGGGTCGCCCGGGCCTTCGACGTCCGCCGGCGCGAGGCCTTCGGGATGCCGGTCTTCGAGCTGCGACCGCGCGGCGGGGAGCCGAGGCGGACCGTGCTCTACCTCCACGGCGGTGGGTTCGTCAGCGGCTTGGACCGCCTGCACTGGAGGTACGCCGCCCGGCTGGTGCGCGACCTCGGCGTCCGGGTCGTGCTGCCCAGCTATCCGCTCGCTCCGACCCACACCTGGCGCGACGCCCTGCCCCGGCTGGTGGAGCTCTTCGACGAGCTGGCCGGCGAGGTGGACGGGCCGTCGGCCGAGGGGGTCGTCCTGGTCGGCGACTCCGCGGGCGGCGGGCTGGCGGTGTCACTGGCCCAGCTGACGACCGGGCAGTCGACCGGGCCCCGGCCGACGCACCTCGTGGTCTTCGCCCCGTGGCTGGACCTGACCGGGCGGACA
>JBDTXF010000371.1:0-3902 GCA_040006355.1 Nocardioidaceae bacterium
TCAGCACCGAGCTGCGCAAGATGTTCGACACCCGGTCCGGGTTCTGGCTGATGGCCAGCATCGGCATCCTGGCGCTGCTCGCCACCACGGCGGTGATCGCGTTCGCCTCGAAGGAGGGACTGACCTACACCTCCTTCGCGACCGCGATCGGCTACCCGTTGACCCTCGTGCTCCCGATCATCGCGATCCTGTCCGTGACCAGTGAGTGGAGCCAGCGCAGCGGACTCACCACCTTCACCCTGGTCCCCCACCGCGGCCGGGTCATCGCCGCCAAGGCGATCGTCAGCGTCGGCGTCGCAATCGCCACCATCCCCCTCGCGTTCGCGGTCGGAGCGCTCGGCAACCTCATCGGAGCGGCCATCGCGGGGATACGACCCGTCTGGGACCTGACAGTGACGAACGTGCTCACGCTCATCTTGGCCAACGTCTTGAGTCTGCTGGTCGGCTTCATGCTCGGCGTGATCATCCGTAGCTCGGCTGGGGCACTGGTCTCCTACTTCGTCTACTCCTTCGTGCTGCCGACGCTGTCGATCATCCTGGCCACCTCCCAGGACTGGTTCCGCCACCTACAACCCTGGATCGACTTCAACTACGCCGGAGGCACCCTGATCGACGGCACCGTGACCAGCCAACAATGGGCCCACCTCGGGGTGACCGCTGTCATCTGGTTGGTCATCCCACTGGTCATCGGGCTCCGGCTCGTCCTGAGGGCGGAGGTCAAGTAGCGGCTGGGGATCCTGCTGCGCCTGGTGCCCGTCAGCGGTCGCGCGCGGCGGCGGCGGAAGACTCACCTGTGAGGACGGCCAGAGCTGCGCGTGCAGCCAGCCGCTCGTGGGACGTCCGAGGCGGCGAGCCGTTTCGCGCCAGCACGACCACGGTGACGAGTGGGAGCACGGCGCTCGGCACCATGTCCGGGGTGAACGCGACGTGCCTACCCGCCACGGCCTGGGCGAGGACCCCGACTCACAGCGCAGCGAACAGGGTCGTGATCTCGACCAGGACGACCCTCCGAGCACCACCGCCATCGGGTGCCGGCGGACGAGCATCACCCCGGTCATGATCACCATGGTCTGGGCCACGGTGGGGTCCAGGACGTAGACGGCGTACGGCGTGCCGTCAGGCCCGAGGTGGGTCGGCGGCCGCCCGCCGAGCGCCGAGGGCCGCACGTCGCTGAGCCACAGGGCGGCGAACGCCACCCCGACGACGACCAGGAGCCATCCCCGTCCGCGGGTTCGGAAGCCTTCCACGGCCGGCCGGACCTCATCGCTGTCCACACTGACCATAGCCGCGGTAGGCGGACGGTCAGGGCCTGATGACCTCTAGGACCGGGACCAACGGCCCGGTTGTCGTGCTCGGCCGCGAGAATCCCTTGGCGATCAGCCAGATCGGGAAGAAGGCGAACTCGAACAGGAAGCCGGGAGCGAGCAGCACCATTCCGGCCCCGCTGTTCAGGTCGACCACGCCGAGGAGATCGAGGGGCACTCCCACCGAGAGCAGCGCATAGCCGACGAGCCCGAGTGTCGCGATCGACCGAGGAACCAGCCTGGAGACGAACAGCAGGTAGTTCAACACCAGACCACCGAGACCTGTCGGGACATACACCCAGAGCAGGTAGTCGGGAACCACCTCCATCCGAGCCAGCAGATAGACACCGCACACCGTTGAGACGGTGAACTCGACGACTCTGAGCGACGGGTACCACAAGGCGAGTCGGCGGTTGACGGTCTTCAAGACCTGGTACATCAGAAGACCGATGCACACGACGGCGATGCCGGAGCACACCATGAGCAGGACGCCGACCGTGACTGGTGCTCGATCGGTGTCGCCATCGACGAATGCCTGGATCAGCGAGGTGCCGAACATGCCGGTGACCATCTGGGTGAAGAACAAGATGCCCACGCTGACCGCGATCTGCCTTCTTGACATGACTCTCCTTCGATGGAGCCTCGGGACACACCCCGATGGAACGAGGCGTCGACTGCGCGCGATCCGTGACAGTGGGCGAGCGCACCCTCGACACTACGAAGACACGCGTCTCGCCACGATGAGACAGGCAGCACCCGGAAGGGGGGCCCAGCACTCCTCCGGCGTGCGGTTGTCCCACTCACGGCCTACGCGCCGGCAAGGGAGACTCGGCCTCGGAGGTGACCGGACATGGATGCGGTGCGGATCTTGCTGGTGGACGACCAGCCGACCTACCTGCGCGCCATGATGTCGGTGGTCCAGGAGACCCCCAGCTTCGTCGTCGTCGGCGAGGCGTCCTCTGGAGAGGAGTCCCTGGTGATGGCAGCCGAGGTGGTTCCCGACCTCGTGCTGATGGACGTGAACCTGCCCGGCATCGACGGGGTGCAGGCGACCCGGCTGCTGCGCGCGAGCGACTCCCCGCCGGTGGTGGTGCTGGTCTCGACCTATGACGACGACGCCGGCGAGCGGTTCGTCGCCGAGTCGGGGGCGGCGGCCTATGTGACCAAGTCTGCCTTCGGACCGGACCGGCTCCTCGAGGTCTGGATTGCTTCTGGGCGGTGATGCGCTCGACGGGATGTCGATGGACCAGTCAGGACGCAGCCACCATCGACCGCGCCGTCGGCAGCCGGGCCTCGATGACCGTGTGGCGATCCCGGGCGCTCAGCGACATCGAGCCGCCAGCCGCCTCGACCCGGTCTCGGATGTGGCCCAGCGGGAGGTCACCGTGATCGCTGCCGCTGACCACCACCCGCACGTGCTCGTCGTCCGCTGCGAGTGCGACGACGACGGGGTCCGCCAGCACGCGGGTTGCCTCGGCGACGCAGAAGTAGACCGCCGCCTCGACCTTCGTGTCGAAGCGTCGACCAACGGCGGAATCCTCGACCACCAGCCGCTGCGTGCTCGCCGTCCGGGTGAGGAGGGAGCTGAGGGCGGTCGGCAGGCCGGACCGTGCGAGCTGGGCCGGGAACACGCCTCGGGTGATCTCCCGGAGCGCCTCCAGGGCAGTGTTCACCGCCACGACCATCGGCACGACCAGTGCCGGGTCCAGCCCGGTGAACGCTTCGGCGTCGGAGGCCGACAGCTCGTCCAGACGCCTCGGGAGCGACTCCAGGTGCGGGACGACCTGCCTGGCGATGGCTCGTTCGAGTCGGCTGCGTTCCGCGTCACCGGCGCTGATCAGCCGGTCCCGGGACTCGCTCAGGTCGCGGGTCCGATCGCCGAGCTGCTCCACCTGACCCGACAGCTCGGCGCTCAGCCGGGTGCCGCGGAAGGCCAGTCCGGCTTGGTCGGCCAGGTCAGCGAGCAGCCGGTGCTCCTGGGGGCGCAAGGAGTGCCCGGCGGGCATCGCCACCGTGATGCTGCCGAGAGTCTCCCCGCGGTCGACGACCGGGATCCCCACACCGGAGGCAGTCGGGTCGTCCGCGTCGCCGGCGGGCCAGACCGCCGTCAGGTCGTCGCCGGCCTCGAGGTGGAGCACCGCGACCGCTCGGCTCGCTCCGACCGCGAGCGCGGCCGCCTCGGCCACAGCCGGGAGCAGCGTCGAGGGGTCCGGACTCTTGCCGAGGCGGCGGCTGAAGTCGGCGAGCGCCTCGTAGGGGGCGGCCGCTGCGCCGAAAGCGAGCCGGTCGGCCACCCGGATCACGCGTCGTCTCAGCGGCTGGAAGGCCAGTGCGACCACCGCGGTCGCCAGCAGCGAGGGCCAGAAGCCGCGGGTGCCACCTTGGACTGCGAAACCGACCGCCACCACGACGAGCACGTAGCCGACCGCCACCAGGCCGGTGACCAGGGCGAGCAGCAGGGCCCGGTTGACGATCAGGTCGATCTGGAGCAGACGGTGGCGCAGCACCGCGACCGCCACACAGAGTGGCACCGCGACCTGGGCCAGGCGCAGGGGCAGCCCGGCAAGCCAGGTTCCCTCCACACCGGTCACCCGCGGG
>JBDTXF010000372.1:0-3886 GCA_040006355.1 Nocardioidaceae bacterium
CGCACCTCGGCCATCCCGCCGCGGCCGAGCAGGGCACCGAGCTCGTAGCGGCCGCCCACCCGAAGGCCGCCGCCGGGCTGTCCGTCGGTCATGGCTTCGGTGGGCCCGTCGTCTTCGAGGCCTTCTTCGGTTTGCCTGCGCCCTTGGTCTTCGAGGGCTTCGCCGTCGGCTTGGCGGTGGTGGAGGGCGTGAGACTCGGCGTGGCCGTCGTGCTGCCGGGGGCGCTCGGGGTCGTGCTGGGCGTCGGGGTCGTGGTGGGGGTCTGGGTCGGCGTGGCCGGCGGGTCGCCGTAGTAGGACACCGTCACCCGGGAGCCGACGTCCACCGACCCCGAGGGGCTGACGTCCGAGACGGTGTCCGCCACCTTGTCCCCGGGGTTGTCCACCCGCTGCTGGCGCCAGCTCAGCCCGAGGCCGACCAGGTCCTTCTCCACCTTGTCCTTCGGGCGGCCGAGGTAGTCGCCGGCGTTGACCTGGACCTGGGCGGGCTTGGAGGCCGTCGTGCTCGCACTGCGGCTGGGACTGCGGGTGGCCGAGGCGCTGGGCGAGGTGGTGCCCGGCGAGCTGCCGCCATCGCCGCCGACGAGCCTGGTCAGCACGAGCACCACGAGGAGCACCGCCGCCGCGGCGGCCACCCACGGCACCCAGCCGGGCAGACCCCGGCGCCGCTGGTCCTCGACCGGGATGCTCGACGTGCCCGGTCCGCGGGCGGGTCCGTCGGCCTCCCAGGCGGCGTCGCGCGGGTCACGGCCGGCGCCGGTGGCACCCGGGCCCGCGCCGCCCGGAGCTGCCCCGCCCTGAGCCGCGGCCCCCAGTGCTGCCCCGTCAAGGGCCCCGGCGGCTGGTCCGCGGTCCACCCGGGTGGGTGCGTCCGCGTCCTGGTCGTCGGGCCCGGTGGCGAGCGGCAGGGCGGCGGTGCCGTCCCCGGCGCGGACCGGGCCTCCACGCAGGGCGGCCGCGAAGTCGCGCACCGAGGCGAAGCGTGAGGCGGGGTCCTTGGCCAGCGCGATGCGAACCGTCTCGCGCAGCGCCGTCGGCACGTCGTCGGGCAGCGGCGGCGGCTCCTGCCGGATATGGGCGAGCGCGGTCGCGATCGGGGAGTCGGCGTCGAAGGGGCGGCGCCCGGCCAGGCACTCGTAGAGCACCACCCCGAGGGAGTAGATGTCGCTGGCCGGGGTGGCCGCCCTGCCCTCGGCCTGCTCGGGGGAGAGGTACTGCGGGGTGCCGATCACCTGGCCGGTCTGGGTCAGCGCGGCGGCGTTGGCAGCCCGGGCGATGCCGAAGTCGGTGATCTTGACCCGGCCGTCCGGGGTGACCAGCAGGTTCGCGGGCTTGACGTCGCGGTGCACGATCCCGAGGTCGTGGGCGGCGGCGAGTGCGTCGGCGGCCTGGGCGAGCAGGTCGGCCGCGGTCGCCGCGGGCATCGGCTGACCGCCGCGCAGCAGCGCCGACAGCGGCTGTCCGCGCACCAGCTCCATCACCAAGAAGGCCGGTCGCGCCCCGCTCGCGGTGGCGGGCAGCTCGCCGAAGTCGAACACGGACGCCACGTTGGGGTGGTGCAGCGCTGCGGCGTTGCGGGCCTCGGTCTCGAAGCGGCTGCGGAACGTCGGGTCCTCGGCGTACTCGGCCTTGAGGACCTTGACCGCCACCTCGCGTCCGAGGACGGTGTCGGTGGCCCGCCAGACCTCGCCCATGCCACCGGTCGCGATCCGGCTCTCGAAGCGGTAGCGCTGGCCGTCACCGCCCGGCGTGCCACCCGTCTGGTCCGTCACTTGTTGATCACCGCCTCCATCACCTTCTTGGCGATCGGGGCCGCCAGTCCGCTGCCGGAGATCGCGTCCCGCGCAACGCCGGCGTCCTGGATGAGCACCGCCACCGCGACCTGGGGGTTGTCGGCGGGGGCGAAGGACACGAACCACGCGTAGGGCGGTCGCTCGGGGGAGCTCTGGGCGGTGCCGGTCTTGCCGGCCACCTTGATGCCGGGGATCTTCGCGGTGCCGCCCGTGCCGTTGTCGACGACCTCGACCATCATCGCGGTGAGCTCGCGGGCCACCGTGGAGGAGACGGCGTTGCTGCGGTAGGCCTCCGGGCTGGTCTTGTCGAGCACCGAGAGGTCGGGGGCGCGCACCTCGTCGACGACGTAGGGCCGCATCACGGTGCCGCCGTTGGCGATCCCGGCCGCCACCATCGCCATCTGGAGCGGGGTGGCCGCGACGTCGAACTGACCGATCGCGGACAGTGCGGTCTGCGGCTCGTCCGGACTGGCCGGGAACCGGCTCTTCACCTGACCGCCGATGTCGTTGAGGTAGGTCTGGTCGAAGCCGAACTTCTCGGCCTGCTGACGCAGCGCGTCGGCACCGAGCCTGAGACCGATGCTTCCGAAGGACACGTTGCAGGACACCTCGAGGGCGCGGGTCAGCGTGATCGGGTCGCCGCCGCAGTTGTTGCCGTTCTCGTTGACCAGGTTCGTCGAGGTCTGCGGGAGGTCCAGGCTGGCGCCGCCCTTGACCTTGGTGTTCGGGGTGTACTGCCCGCTGGACAGTGCGGCGGCGGCGGTGACCAGCTTGAAGGTCGAGCCCGGGGGGTAGACCTGCTGGATCCCGCGGTCGAGCAGCGGCTGCTTCTTGTTCGCCGTGAGCTTGGCCCAGGCCTGCTGCACGGCGGCGAACCGGTGGGAGGCCAGCACGTTGGGGTCGTAGGACGGTGAGCTCACCAGCGCGAGCACCTTGCCCGTCGACGGCTGCAGGGCCACGACGGAGCCCTCGATGTTGCTGCCGAGCGCGCGCAGCCCGTCGTACGCCGCGGTCTGGGCCTTCGGGTCCACGGTCAGCGAGACCGACCCGCCCTTGGGCTGGCTGTTGCCGAGCAGGTCCACGACCCGGTTCACGAACAGCCGCGGGTCGCTGCCGGAGAGGATCTCGCTCTGGCTGGACTCCACCGCCGAGCGGCCGTAGACGTAGGAGAAGTAGCCGGTCAGCTGGGCGTACTTGCGGGGCTGCTCGTAGACGCGCTGGTAGGTGTACTGGTCGTCGATCTTCCGGCTCTCGGCCACCGACGTGCCGCCGGCGACGATCGCGCCACGCTTGCGGGCGAACTCCGCGTCGCGCACCCGCTTGTTGTCCGAGCGCGAGTTGAGGCTGCCGGCGT
Organism: Nocardioidaceae bacterium; assembly: GCA_040006355.1. Lineage (GTDB taxonomy): Bacteria > Actinomycetota > Actinomycetes > Propionibacteriales > Nocardioidaceae > Nocardioides_B. The sequence continues at coordinate 3,147 of JBDTXF010000372.1, forward strand.
CGACGTACTGCAGGTAGGTGGCGTTGAGCAGCAGCGCCACGAAGAGCAGCATGCAGAAGATCGACATGGCACGGATCGGCTTGTTCATCGCAGGTTCACCACCTGGGTCGCGTCGTCCTGGTCCGACGCGCTCATCTCGGGCATCGGTCGCCGGGCCTGGTCGGAGACCCGCAGCAGCAGCGCGACGATGGCCCAGTTGGCCACCAGCGAGGAGCCGCCGTAGGACAGGAAGGGCGTGGTCAGCCCGGTGAGCGGGATGAGCCTGGTGACACCGCCGACCACCACGAAGACCTGGATCGCGAAGACCACTCCGAGACCCGTCGCCAGCAGCTTGCCGAAGGCGTCCCGGCAGACCAGCGCGGTGCGCAGCGCCCGCTCGACGATCAGGCCGTAGAGCAGCAGCACGGCCATCACCCCGGTGAGGCCGAGCTCCTCACCGATCGAGGCCATGATGAAGTCGGAGAACCCGAGCGGGGTGATCGTCGGGTCGCCCTGGCCCAGGCCTCGCCCGACCAGGCCGCCCCACGCCATGCCGTACATCCCCTGGACCAGCTGGTAGGTGTTGTTGCTCGGGTCGAAGGGGTGCAGCCAGGCGTCCACGCGCACCTGCACGTGACCGAGCAGGAGGTAGGCCGAGTAGGCCCCGACCAGGAACATGGCGGCGCCCACGACCAGCCAGCCGGGGCGCTCGGTGGCGACGTAGAGCATCACCAGGAACAGCCCGAAGAACAGCAGCGAGG
>JBDTXF010000373.1:0-3882 GCA_040006355.1 Nocardioidaceae bacterium
AGCCCAGTCCAGCGACCTGCTGATGCCGTTCGAGGACCAGGGAGTCGACTCGACCTGGGAGCTGCGGATGCCTCGGGCAGCGAACGCGTTCGAGTACTCTACGATCGCCGACGTACTGATCTCGATGGACTACTCCGCCCTCGACAGCATCGACTACCGCGAGCAGGTCGTGCAGCGACTGCCCCAGACGATGCAGGCCGAGCGGCCATTCAGCTTCACCACGGACTTTGCCGACGCCTGGTACGACCTCCACAACCCGGCGCTGCTCCTGGATGAGCAGCAGATGCGGGTCAAGGTCAGGACCCTCCGGGCAGACTTCCCACCGAACCTGGACCGGCTCGCGATCGACAACGTGCTGCTCTACTTCGCGCGGGCCGACGGGTTCACTGCCGAGGTCCCGGTTACGGGCCTCCGGTTCACCGAGGACGGGACGGCCGCCCCGGTCGGCGGCGGGTCGATCACTCTCGACGGCGCGATGAGCACCCGCCGGTCGAACGGCGGTGCGTGGACGCCGATGATCGGTCGATCACCGCTGGGTGAGTGGGAGCTGGAGCTGCCGCGGACCGCGCAGGTGAAGGGCTGGTTCATCGATCGCAGGATCACCGAGATCCTGCTTGTGGTCAGCTACTCCGGCCGATTGCCCGCCTGGCCACGGTAGTCGCCACAGGGCGTCAGTAGCTCCGTCCGGCCGCCGTCGACGTCGAACGCGTGCGTCGATGTGGGCGAGGTTGACGAAGCTCCGGTCGAGGTCGCCGCGGGCACGCAGGGGGGTTGATGCCGGGCAGGTGGGCGAGGGCGTCGTGGTGGACGGTGAAGGTCTGGGCAACCTGGAGGAACCGGATCAGCTCAGGCCGGTCCAGCCCCCTTGATGCGGGAATCATCCCGACACACCTTGGTAGCCCGCCGCTACACCGCCGGGTCGGAGGGGATGATGCCGTCGATGTGGGCGAACCGGAAGACGCCGCGGACGCCGTTCATCATCGTGGTGATCGAAGAGTCCATCAATCCGGACTCGCTGAGTCCGCGGATGAACAGCTCGACGTGCGCTCCTCGTTCGATCCCGACCGGACGGTCCAGGCCGCTGGCCTCGCACCAGACGAACCAGCGTCGCAGCTGGTCGACGTAGAGGGGTGTGAGTGTTGTCGGAGTGGCGGGCCGCGCCAGATAGCACACTGCCGCCAGCTGGGACGTCGTCATGGTGGTCGGCTGGAACCGCAACAGAGCGGTCGCGTGAGACATGACATCACCTCACGCGGCGATGTCCCGACAGGCCTATGCCCGCTCGCCGCCGACGCAGCGAGGCACCTGATCCCGCCGACGCCAGCCTCAGAGGTGCGTCATAGGCGGCGGCGCGTCGCAGGCACCAGCCGCGTACTGCGGCAGGTCGGCCACCGAGACCACGCGCTGTGCGAAGTCGTCCACACCGGACCATGAGCTCTCTGTCAAGGGCCAGTAGGAACTGCTCAGAGGCGGTCATCAGGTCTGCCCGGTGGCGGCCATGGGATCTGCCTAGAGGTCACCGACAACCACGTCGAGCCCGGTCCCGTGCCGGCCGGCCGGACCCTCCTCGACCGTCCAGCCCAACGAGGTCAGATGGTCCGCGAAGCGGGCGGGGCTCCTCGGCGCGGTGCCGTCCTGCAGGACGGCGCGCACGAGCCGTCCCTTGGTTGCCTTGTTGAAGTGCGAGACCACCTTGCGGGTCCCGTCCACCTCGTGGAGCACGCGCACGGTGACCACCCGGCGGAGCAGGTCGGGGCCGGGACGCCAGAACGAGGCGTAGGCGGAGGAGCGCAGGTCGACCACCAGGCCGCAGCCGGCCGCCGCCCGCACCGTCGCGTCCAGCCGGCTGCCCCACCACGTCGAGACGGTGCCGACGCCCGGCAGCGAGACGTCCCCCGAGAGCCTGTACGCCGGGATGCGGTCGTCGGGTCGGAGCAGGCCGAACAGGCCCGAGGTGACGGCCAGCCACGAGGTCGCCCGACGCCGGGCGGCGGTGTCCAGCGACGCCACGTCGAGCGCTTCGTAGAGCACCCCGCTGTAGACCCGGTCGGCCCGGGCCGTCGGCGCCTCGAGCAGGTGGGCGCCGGCCGCGACCTCGCCGACCTGCGTGCTGCCGAGCCCCAGGACCGCCGCAGCGGCTGACGGTTCGTCGGTCGTGCAGAGCTCGACGAGGGCGTCCAGGACGGCTGTGCGGTCGTCGGTCAGCTCGGGGAAGCCCAGGCCGTGGAGGTCGAGCGGCTTGCCACGCCCGGGTGGGCGCTTGCCCTCGGACGGGGGCAGCAGGATCAGCACCCGGTCACCCTATGCTGGCCCGACCAGACCACTGTGAGGGGTGAGGCCCATGCCGAGACAGGTCGTGAAGCACCATGCGGACGGCGACGAGCTGAGGGACGGCATCGCGGTGATCCAGCACGAGCTGGAGCTCACCTCGGGCTTCCCCGAGGATGTCGAGAAGGTCGCACGGCAGGCCGCGAACACCCCACGGCTCCCCACCCTCGACCGCACCGACCTCCCCTTCGTGACGATCGACCCGGAGTCGTCCCTGGACCTCGACCAGGCCCTGCACATCGAGCGGGACGGCAGCGGCTACGTCGTGAACTACGCGATCGCGGACGTCGCGGCCTTCGTCACGCCCGGGGACCCGGTGGACCAGGAGGCGCATCGGCGCGGTGAGACCCTCTATGCCGCGGACTCCAAGATCCCCCTTCATCCGGGCGTGCTCTCCGAGGGCGCCGCCTCCCTGCTGCCCGACACCATCCGACCTGCGCTGCTGTGGACGATGAAGGTGGACGCCGATGGTGAGGGGACCGACGTACACGTGGAGCGGGCGCTGGTGCGCAGCTGCGTCAAGCTCGACTACGTGCACCTGCAGGCGGAGGTGGAGGCCGGGACCGCCGACCCGATGATCGGCCTGCTCGGCGAGGTCGGCGAGCTGCGCAGGAAGCGTGAGGCGGCGCGGGGAGGGATCTCCCTGCCGCTGCCGGAGCAGGAGATCGAGGTCGACGGCGACACCTGGTCGCTGACGTTCCGTCGGATGCTGCCCGTCGAGGAGTGGAACGCCCAGATCTCGCTGCTCACCGGCATGGCGGCGGCCTCCTTGATGCTTGCGGCGCGAGTGGGACTGCTGCGCACGATGCCGCCGCCGGACCCCCGCGACGTGCACCGGCTGCACCGCACCGCGGCGGCGCTCGGCATCGACTGGCCGGCCGAGCTGGCCTACCCCGACTTCATCCGTTCGCTGGACCCGGCGCTGCCGGCACACGCCGCGATGGTGGTCTCGTGCACCCGGCTGCTGCGCGGAGCGGGCTACGTGGGCTTCCACGGCGAGGCGCCGGCACAGCCGGAGCACTCGGCGCTCGCCTCGCCGTACGCCCACGTCACGGCACCGCTGCGGCGGCTCGGCGACCGGTACGCCGGGGAGGTGTGCGTCGCGCTCTGCGCCGGTGAGGAGGTGCCCGGGTGGGTGCTCGACGCCCTGGACGAGCTGCCCGCGACCCTGCAGGCCTCGGGCCGCCGCGCGCACCAGTACGAGCGGGCGGTGCTGGACCTGGTGGAGGCGGCGGTGCTCCGCCCGCATGTGGGGGAGGAGCTGGCCGGGGTGGTGGTGCAGGTGGACGAGCAGGACCCGACGCGCGGCGACCTGGTGGTCGCGGAGCCCGCGGTCGAGGCACACCTGAGCTCGGAGCACGAGCTGCCGCTGGGCGCCGACGTGCGCGCCCGGCTGGTCGAGGCGGACACCCGGACACGCACGGTGCGCTTCGAGCTCTGAGCAGGCCCTACACTCGTCGTGGATGAGCCGGCCGGGCGGCCGCGGCGGGGAGACCCGTCGAGGAAGGTCCGGGCTCCACAGGGCGAGGTGGTGGGTAACGCCCACCCGGGGTG
>JBDTXF010000374.1:0-3872 GCA_040006355.1 Nocardioidaceae bacterium
GATCGACAACCGCGGCAGCCACTTCTACCTCGCGCTGTTCTGGGCCGAGGAGCTCGCCTCGCAGTCCGAGGACGCCGAGCTGGCAGCGGCGTACGACGAGGTGGCGGCGGCGCTCAGGACGGCCGAGGACACCATCAACGAGGAGCTGCTCGGCGTGCAGGGCTCGCCCGCGGACATCGGGGGATACTTCCGCCCCGACGACGCGCTGGCGGAGGCGGTGATGCGCCCGTCCACGACGCTCAACGACATCGTCTCGGCACTGGACGCCCGGCTCGGGGGCTGACGGCAAAGCACGGAAAGCCCACCCGGTCGACGTGCGGTCCGTAGCCTCGAACACGTGAAGGGGAGGCCGACGTGGCGCCGACCGCGCTGAGCGCGCGGCAGCGGCGGATCACCGTTGCCCTGGCCGTGGTGGGCAACGTGCTGCCGATCGCCCTCGCCACTCTGCACGACGTCTCGGGGCACCCCGGCGTGTTCTTCCTGGGTGCGGCCGTGGCCGTGGTCGCCCCGGTGGGGGTGACGCTGACCCCGGCCGACAGACGGCTGCCTCGATGGGTGTTCGCCTTCGGCGGGCTGGTCGGACTGACCATGCTGCAGGCCCACTCCGGTGGCGTCTCCTCGCCCTACGCGATCCTCCTCGCGATGGGGATGATCTGGTTCGGCGTGATGGCCACCCCTCGCGAGCTCGTGGTCGGCATGGTGGCGATGGTGGCCTGCTGCTTCCTGCCGATGCTGCTGTTCGGGCCCCCCGCCTACCCGGTGTCGCTCTCGCAGGCGGCCGTGCTCGCGCTCGTCACCACCTCGGTCGCTCTCAGCCTCGGCGCCCTGACCCAGGAGACCCACCGGCTGACCAGTCAGCTGCGGCGCGACGCCACCCACGACCAGCTGACCGGGCTGCTGAACCGCCGAGGGTGGGAGGAGGTCACCGAGACGGCCCTCACCGAGGCCGCTGAGGGGGGCTACGCCGTGGTGATGGTCGACCTGGACCGGCTCAAGGAGATCAACGACGGGCTCGGGCACGACGAGGGCGACCGGGTGATCCGGGGGACGGCCGAGCGGATGGGTGCGGTCTTCCACGACCAGCCTGCGGTCACCAGGCTCGGCGGAGACGAGTTCGCCGTCCTCTTCGTCGACACCACCGCGGACGAGGCCTTCGGCCGGGTCGAGCGGCTGCGGGCCTCGACGCCGGATCGCGGTGCCTTCTCCGCGGGGATAGCGCTGGCGGTCCCGGGCGAACGGCTCGGGGACACGATGCGCCGTGCTGACCTGGCTCTCTACGAGGCGAAGATGACCGGCCGGGGGCGGGTCTCGCTCGCGGATCCGCCGATCGCCATCCCCGAGGGCTGAACCCGCGCGGTCAGGCGGTGGGCCCGAAGCGCTCGACCCGCACGTCGCGGGCGGGCACCCCGAGGTCGACCAGCAGCCGGCTCGCGCTCTCGGCGAACCCCGCCGAGCCGCAGACGTAGGCGGTGGGGCTGCCGACCAGCATCGGACGGAGGTCGTCGGCCTGCAGCCGGCCCGCCGCACGACCGTCGAGGTCCGCGCGGGTGAGCACGACGCGGTGCCCGGTGAGCTCGTCGGCGTAGGCGAGCTCGCCGGGCGTGCGCGCGGAGACGAGCAGCCTGATCAGGTCCTCTCGACCGAGGTCTCGGGCGTGCCGCAGCATCGCGATGAGCGGCACCACCCCGGACCCACCCGCCACGCCCACGGCGGGGGAGTCGGCGCGCCACACGAACCAGCCGCCGATCGGACCGCGCAGCTCGAGCTCGTCACCCGGCTCCACGACATCGGCGAGGTAGCCCGAGACTTCGCCGTCGTCGAGGCGCTCGACATAGAACTCCAGCAGCGGGTCGGCGGGTGAGGACGCCACCGAGTAGGACCGGGAGGCGGAGTAGCCGTCCTCGGCGGTCAGCCGGAAGACGTAGTGCTGTCCGGGCAGGTGGTCGGTGCGGTGCGGCACCTCGACGCGCAGCACCACGGCCCGCGGGCTCGGGTGGCGGACCTCGCGCACAATGCCGGTGCACCAGCCTCCGGTCGGCGCACCTCCACCAGCCATCGTCCCCTCGACGACGGTCACCCTCAGTCGCCCTGGTAGCGCTGCTCGAGCCAGGGGTCGCCGCGGTCGTGGTAGCCGTTGCGCTCCCAGAAGCCCTGCTGGTCGTGGTCGAGCAGAGTCAGCCGGTCGACCCACTTGGCGCTCTTCCAGAAGTACAGGTGCGGCACCAGCAGCCGGACCGGCCCGCCGTGGTCGCGAGACAGCGGCTTCCCGTCGAACGTCCACACCACCCAGGCCCTGCCCCCGGTCACGTCCTCCAGCGGCAGGTTGGTGGTGTAGCCCGTCGTGCAGGTCGCCAGGACGTACGACGCCCCCGCGGTAGGTCGCGCTGCCGCCAGGAGGACGTCGACGCTCACGCCGCCGAAGCGGGTGTCGAACTTCGACCAGGTCGTCACGCAGTGGATGTCGCCGGCGTACTCCGACTGGGGGAGGGCGTGCGCCTCGTCCCAGGTCCAGGATCGGGGCTCCTCGACGAGCCCGTCGACGGTGATCGACCACGCCGCCGGGTCGAGCTGCGGGGTCACCTCGGCGGTGAGCACCGGCCAGTCGCGGCCCACGTCGTACTGTCCCGGGGGGAGGCGGTCCGGGTGCTCTGAGCGTCGGCGGCCGAGGAAGCCGCGGGTGGGGCCCGCCATGACGCCGAGTCTCGACGGTGCCACCCGGGCGCGTCAAGGACCGTGTGACGCCGACGACATGCGAGGCCTGCGCCCCGTGCAGGGGAATAGCCTCGTGGGCACGGACCTTGGGGTCGGGGAGAGCTGCGTTGCCGTCAGCCGACCGATCCAGCTGTGCCCGAAGGAACCTCGCCCATGACGACCACCCTCCAGCCTCGAGGCATCGCCGTGCCCACCTCCGCCCCGCTCTCGCCGCGCCTGGTGGCGCTGGCGATCCTTGCGCTGTCCGTGGGTGGCTTCACCATCGGCACCACGGAGTTCGTGACGATGGGGCTGCTCCCCGAGATGGCTTCCGGGGTCGGCGTGAGCATCCCGCAGGCCGGCCACGTGATCTCCGCCTACGCGCTCGGGGTCGTCGTCGGCGCGCCGCTGATCGCCGTGCTCGGCGCGCGGCTGCCCCGCAAGGGCCTGCTGCTCGCCCTGATGGCGGCCTACGCGGTGGCCAACGCCGCCACCTCGGTCGCGCCGTCCTTCCTGTCGCTGGAGGCCGCCCGCTTCGTGGCCGGTCTGCCGCACGGCGCCTACTTCGGGGTCGCCTCGCTGCTCGCCGCCGGCCTGGTCGATCCGGCCCGCAAGGGCCGGGCGGTGAGCCGGGTGATGCTCGGGCTCGCCGTCGCGAACCTCGTCGGCGTGCCGGCCGCGGCGTGGCTCGGGCAGAGCTTCGGCTGGCGGGCGGCGTACGCCGCGGTGGCGCTGCTCGCCGTCGTCACCGTGCTGCTCGTGCTGAGCTTCGTGCCGAGGATCGCACCGGACCGCGGGGCCACCGGCCGCCGCGAGCTCAAGGCGTTCTCGCGCCTCCAGGTGTGGCTGACCCTGCTCGTCGGCGCGGTCGGGTTCGGCGGCATGTTCGCGATGTACAGCTACATCGCCCCCACCGTCACCGACGTCACCGGGCTCTCCTCGTCCGCCGTGCCGATCTACCTGCTGGCGTTCGGCATCGGCGGCATCCTGGGCACCACCCTCGGCGGGATCGGCTCGGACTGGTCCGTGCTGCGCTCGATCGTGATCGCCAACGTCGTGATGGGCCTGGCCCTGGTGCTGTTCACCAGGACGGCGTCCCAGCCGGTGGCCGCCTGGCTGACCGTGGTGCTGATCTCGGTGGTCGGGTCGATGCTCGCGGTGACCCTGCAGATGCGGCTGAT
>JBDTXF010000375.1:0-3864 GCA_040006355.1 Nocardioidaceae bacterium
GGATCACCAGGTCGGGGTCGGGCTGGCCCTTGGTGTAGAGGTGCTCGGCGATGTGGTCCACGTCCAAGGTGTCGGCCAGCTCCTCGATCGAGGTGCCGCGCGACGCGTGGTCGTTGAGCAGCGAGCGCACGGCGTCGGCGATCTCGCGCCGGCCGCCGTAGCCCACCGCGATGTTCACGATCAGGCCGTCGACGTCGCGGGTCTCCTCGGAGGCCTCCTTGAGCCGACGTGCGGTCTCGGCGGGCAGCAGGTCGAGCGCACCCACCGGGTGGAGCCGCCAGCGCTGCTCGGCCGCCAGGTCCGCGACCGCCTCCTCGATGATCACCAGGAGCTCTCCGAGCTCGTCGGCGGGACGGTTGAGGTTGTCGGTGGACAGCAGCCACAAGGTGACCACCTCGACCCCGAGCTCCTCGCACCACTGCAGGAGCGGCGAGATGTTGGCCGCCCCGGCCCGATGGCCGTGGGCGGCGTCCCGGCCCACCGCGCGCGCCCAGCGCCGGTTGCCGTCCAGCATCACCCCGACGTGCTTGGGCAGCCGGTCGGCCGGCAGACGTCGCACGACACGGGCCTCGTAGGCAGGGTAGAGAACTCGCCGAAGTCCGCTCTTCCAGTCCGCCACGAGGCCTCACCCTACTCGGGGTTCCTGTGTCGCCGCCTTCGAATGCCCGGTAAATTGGGAGGATGAACGACGGTTCCCACCCCCTCGCCGACGCTGCGACGGACGCGACCGAGCGGCTCGGAGAGAGCGTCCGCGAGGTCATCGACGAGGTCAAGCCGCACCTGCGTGGCTGGCTCCACGCGGCGACCGCGGCCTTCGCCCTGGCGGCCGGCATCGTGCTGATCGTCCTCTCCCCGACCGGGATGACCCGGATCGGGTCGACGATCTTCACGGCCTCGGCGCTCGCCCTCTTCACCGCGTCGGCGACCATGCACCGGGGGCGGTGGTCCCCACGCGCCGGGCTGTGGCTGCGCCGGCTGGACCACTCGAGCATCTTCTTGCTGATCGCCGGCAGCTACACGCCGTTCACGCTGCTGCTGCTGCACGGAAGCGCCCGGGCCGAGCTGCTGGGCGTGGCGTGGGGCGGAGCCGCGCTGGGCATCGTCTTCCGGCTGTTCTGGACCGGCGCCCCGCGCTGGCTCTACACCCCGATCTACATGGCCCTGGGCTGGGCCGCGGTGTTCTACTTCCCCGAGTTCTTCGACCGGGCGAGCACCGCCGTGCTGGTCCTGATGGTCGCCGGCGGAGCGCTCTACACCGTGGGGGGCGTGGTCTACGGCTTCCGCAAGCCGGACCCCTTCCCCCGCTGGTTCGGCTTCCACGAGGTGTTCCACACCCTGACCATCCTCGCGTTCGTGACCCACTACGTCGGGGTCTCGATCGCGACGTACTCCCTGCGCTGAGCCGCCGTCCGGGGCCCGCCGCCCGGCCGGCCGGTCGGTCCCGGGGGATTCAGGCCCGCAGCAGCGCCCGCAGGTCGGCCGCGTCGCTCACGGGGCGGTCGCACACCATCGCGCGGCAGACGTAGGCCGCAGGTCGACCGTCGAGGAGTCCGCGTCCGGCCAGCAGCGGGATCGCGGCAATGCCGTCCGACGGCTCGCCGACCAGCACGACCGTGCCCGGGCCGGTCGTCATCCGGGCCGCCCGCGCCAGGACCGCCCGGTCCGGATCGTCGGCTGCGCCGACCACCGCGACCTCGAGCGGGCCGGCGACGGCTGCCTCCGCGGCGGCGAGCGACCAGCCGGCGAACCGCGGGGCCCGCTCCGCGAGCGTGCGGACGTTGCGCAGCGCCGCCTCGGCGGCGTCGCGGTGCCGACCGGACCCGGTGAGCGCGGCGTAGGACAGCAGTGCGTGCACCAGCGCGGACTGTCCGGACGGGCTGGCGTTGTCCGAGGGGTCGCGCGGGCGGGCGACCAGGGCCTCCGCGTCCGAGGCGGTGTCGAAGAAGCCGCCGTCGTCCGCGGCGAACCGGTCCAGCGCGACGTCCAGCAGCGTCCCGGCCACCTCGAGCCACGCGGCGTCGCCGGTCGCGGAGACCAGCACGAGCAGCCCGTGCGCGACACATGCGTAGTCCTCGAGCACCCCGGCGTGCCGACCGACGACGCCGTCGCGGGAGACCCGGGCCAGCCGTCCTGCGTCGAGGTGCCGCTGGACGAGCAGCCGGGCCGCGCCGATGGCCGCCTCGACGTAGCGCGGCTCCTCGAGCAGCACGCCGGCCTCGGCGAGCGATGCGACGGCAAGGCCGTTCCAGGCCGCGACCACCTTGTCGTCGCGCGAGGGGCGGACCCGGGTGGCCCGGGCGGTGAGCAGGCGCTCGCGGACCTGCGCCCAGCGCTCGGCGTCGTCGGGGTCGGTGAGCAGCTGGAGCACCGACGAGCCGTGCTCGAAGGTGCCGGCCGCGGTCACCTCGAGCAGCGCGGCGGCCCAGCGGCCGTCCTCCTCACCGAGCACCTCGACGAGCTGGGCCGGGGACCAGGCGTAGAACCTGCCCTCCACGCCCTCGCTGTCGGCATCCAGCGCGGAGGCGAAGCCGCCCTCGGCGGTGCCGAGCTCGGCGAGCATGAAGTCCGCGGTCTCGCGGGCGACGCGGGCACCGAGCGGGTCGCCGCTCTGCCGCCACCAGCGGGCGTAGACGCCGAGCAGCTGAGCATTGTCGTAGAGCATCTTCTCGAAGTGCGGCACCACCCAGCCACGGTCCACCGAGTAGCGGGCGAAGCCGCCGGCGAGCTGGTCGTAGATCCCGCCCCGGGCCATCGCCCGGAGCGTCCGGTCGGCCATCCCCGAGGCGTTCGGCGACCCGGTGCGTGCGGCATGGCGAAGGAGGAACTCCAGGACCATCGAGGCAGGGAACTTCGGGGCGCCACCGAAGCCCGCCGCGGTGCCGTCGAAGTCGCCGGCAAGCGAGGTCACCGCCGCGGCCAGGACCTCAGCGTCGACGGGCTCCTCCCCGGCGAGGCTGACCGCCTGGCGCAGGTGGCCGGAGACGTCGGTGGCCACCTGGGTGACCTCTTCCCGGCGGCTCGTCCACGCCTCCGACAGCGCCTCGAGGACCTGTCGGAACGCCGGCTGTCCGTGACGCGGCCGGTCGGGGAAGTAGGTGCCGGCGAAGAACGGCCCGCCATCGGGAGTGAGCAGCACCGTCATCGGCCAGCCGCCCTGGCCGGTCATCGCGGTGGTCGCCTGCATGTAGACCGCGTCGACGTCGGGGCGCTCCTCACGGTCCACCTTGATGTTGGTGAAGCGCTCGTTCATGTACGCCGCGGTCGCCTCGTCCTCGAACGACTCGTGCGCCATCACGTGACACCAGTGGCACGCGGCGTACCCGACACTGAGCAGCACCGGGACGTCGCGCTCGCGGGCGTCGGCGAACGCCTCGGGCGACCATTCCCACCAGTCCACGGGATTGTCGGCGTGCTGGAGGAGGTAGGGAGAGGTCGCCGTGCGCAGACGGTTGGGCATGACGCAACCGTGTCACAGCCTCGGAAGAATCCACCGGCGGTGCGTGTTGGACTCCGTGACAGACGACGACCGACGAAGGGACAGACGTGGCAACGACCGAGCTCACTGCTGAGGCGTTCGAGAAGACGGTGGCCGACAACGACATCGTGCTGGTGGACTTCTGGGCGGAGTGGTGCGGCCCGTGCCGCCAGTTCGCCCCGACGTTCGCGAAGGCGTCGGAGGCACACTCCGACGTGGTGTTCGCCAAGGTGGACACCGAGGCCGAGCAGGCGCTGGCCAGTGCCGCCAACATCAGCTCGATCCCGACCCTGATGGCCTTCCGCGAAAAGGTGCTGGTGTTCTCCCAGCCCGGCGCCCTGCCACCGCAGGCGCTCGACGACCTGATCGGGGCCGTCAAGGGCCTCGAC
>JBDTXF010000376.1:0-3844 GCA_040006355.1 Nocardioidaceae bacterium
CCGGCACGGCGCCGGCGCCGGTCCCGGTCCCGGTCCCGGTCCAGGCGTGCCAGGGCGTGGTCCCGGTGCCCCGCAGGTGCTCGGTCCAGGACCAGACCTCCTGCTCGTAGGTCATCTCCGGCTCATCGGGGCCGGAGACGGTGCGCGGCCCGGCCGAGCCTGGAGGCCACCGGCTGGGTCTGCTCCGGGCGACGGGCGGCCTCGAGGGCGAGGGCGACCAGCGCGTCCATCGCGGCCTCCACCATCTCGGGTCGACGTGGCCGGTCCGGGTCGACCCACCGCTGGTCGCCGGCCGGCGGCACCGGGCGCAGGTCTGCGACGTCGCCGATGACGTCGATCCCGGAGCCCTGGACCCAGTCGACCCACTCCTCGGCGACCTCCTGGGCCCAGGGGAAGGCGGCCGGCGGCAGGGTCACCTTCGCCATCGCGGGACGAGCGGCCAGCGTCTGGTGGACCACCACCTCCCGGACCAGCCGGCGGTAGTCGCCCGAGGAGAGCCCGGCCCGGCGGAGCCGGCGGTTCAGCTTGCGCAGCAGGAACGTCTCGGCGGCACCGATGGAGACGTTCTCCCGCTCGCTCTCCAGCGGCGCCCAGGCCGGGTCGATGCCGAAGGCCTGGCAGTAGCGCTCCCACAGGGTGTCCCGCGGGGCACCCGCCTGGGGCACCGTGACCAGGTGCACGCGCTCCGGCGGCAGACCGCGGCTCCACCGGCTCAGCACGTCGGGGAGGCTCTGCACCCGCCAGAACCACAGACCCGGCTTGGTCCGCTTGGAGGTCTGCACCTGGGTGAGGAACGCCGCGAACCCGCTCTTGCGCTGGTGCTTGACCCCCTCCTGCCACTCGGCAGGGACCTGGCGGGCCAGGTCGCGGGCCGAGTAGACGAGGTGCACCTCGCTGCCGGCCAGGGCGACCATCGCCCGCCTGACCTGCGCCGGCCTCGCGGCGGCCAGGATCTCGTGTGAGACGACGACCGTCCCGTCGAGCCGGCGCACCCGCGCCATCAACGCGTCCCACTCGCCGCCGACGTCTTCGGTCAGGCCGCCCCACGGCCGCTGGACGAGGTCCAGAGCGGGCCGGAAGTGGTCGCTCTGGCGCGGCGCCAACGGGAAGTGCACACCGTGCCGGGCCAGCGAGCCGGCGTTCAGCGCGAGCCGGTCCTGGAGGTACGTCGTCCCCGTCTTGGGTGCCCCCACGTGCAGGTAGACCACACGACTCATGCCCTAATCCCCCGCAGGCGCCGCGAGGGCCCGTACGACGGCCGAGGGGCTCGGACGGCCGAGCTGGGCGGCCATCCACACCGAGGTCTCGACCAGCCGGGGGAGGTCGACGCCGTGCTCGATGCCGAGGCCGGTGAGCAGCCAGACCAGGTCCTCGGTGGCCAGGTTGCCGGTCGCGCTCCTGGCGTAGGGGCACCCCCCGAGCCCGCCCGCGGAGGCGTCGAACGTGGTGATCCCCGCGCGCAGGGCGGCCATCGCGTTGGACAGTGCCTGGCCATAGGTGTCGTGGAAGTGCACCGCCAGCGACTCGGTGGGCAGGCCGGCCTCGGCGAAGGCCGCGAGCAGGGCGGTGACGTGGTTCGGCGTACCGACGCCGATCGTGTCGCCGAGCGAGAGCTGGGAGGCGCCGAGGTCGAACAGCCTGCGGCCGACGTCGACGACCTGGTCGACCGGCACCGCGCCCTCCCACGGGTCCCCGAAGCACATCGAGACGTAGGCGCGGACCTCCACGCCCGCGTCACGGGCGCGGCGGACGGTCGGCTCGAACATCGCGAGCTGCTCGTCGAGACTGCGGTTGAGGTTGCGCTGGGCGAAGGTCTCGGTCGCGCTGCCGAAGATCGCGAGGTGCCGCAGACCCTTCTCCAGCGCGCGGTCGAGTCCCCGCTCGTTGGGCACCAGCACCGGCATGTCGAGCGCCGCGTCGCCGAGGTCCGCCACCAGGAGGTCGACCAGCTCCTCGGCGTCGGCGAGCTGAGGCACCCAGCGCGGGTGCACGAAGCTGGTCGACTCGATCACCGGCAGACCGGCCTCGACCAGCCGCCGGACGAAGGCGGCCTTGGTCGCGGTGGGCACCAGGGCCTTCTCGTTCTGCAGGCCGTCGCGGGGGCCGACCTCGTAGATCGTCACTCCCCCGGGCAGTGCGGGGTCACCCACCACCTGCGGCAGGGCGCTCATGGGAGGTCCGATGCTTCGGTGGCTGGACCCGCCGCCAGCGCGGTGACCTCGAAAAGCTCGGCCCCCAGCTCGACCTGGGTTCCGGCGTCCGCGGCCACGCGGGTCACGGTGCCGTCGAACGGCGAGGTCAGCGGCAGCTCCATCTTCATCGCCTCCAGCACTCCGAGGACCTCTCCCGCGGCCACCTGCTGACCCTCGGCGACCCGGACCTCGAGCAGCGTGCCGGGCATCGGGGCGGTCAGGGTGCCGTCACCGGCGACCGCCGAGTGCGCGAACGCGTCCGGGCGGGTGAAGACGCGCCGGTGGCCGTGGTGCACGACCTCGACGAAGTGCGCGGTCGCGTTGACGACGGCCTCGTCGCGGCGCCCGTCGAGGGTCAGCACCATCACGTGCTGCTCGGCGCTCAGCTGCCGGACCGCGACGTCGTCGACCCGGCCGGCGAACCGGTCGACCAGCACCGGTCGGTCGAGCTCGACCACGACCGGAGCGGGGTCGGCCCCCAGTCGCCAGCCGTCGCCCTGGAACGGTCCGGTGGCCTCGATCGTGGCGACGAAGACGTGGGTCCAGGCGGCGAAGAGCCGGGCCACGTCGAGGCTCGGCTCCTCGACGGTCGCGGTGTCCAGCCAGGCGGTGTCGATGGTCGCGTCGCGGAACTCCTCGCTCGCGGCCAGCGCCCGCAGGAACCCGACGTTGGTGGTCAGGCCCAGGATCGCGGTGTGGTCGAGGGCGTCCACCAGGGCCTTGCGCGCCGACTCCCGGTCCGGCCCGTGCACGATGACCTTGCCCAGCATCGGGTCGTAGGCCGTGCTCACCACCTGCCCGCTCTCCAGGGCGGCGTCGACGCGAGCGTGCTCCGGCCACCGGACGAGGTCCGCGCGGCCGGCCTGCGGCAGGAAGCCGCCGAAGGAGTCCTCGGCGTAGACGCGGGCCTCGATCGCGTGCCCGGTGACGCGCAGGTCGTCCTGGGTGAGCGCCAGCGGCTCCCCCGCTGCGACCGCCAGCTGCAGCGCCACCAGGTCCACGCCGGTGATCGCCTCGGTGACCGGGTGCTCGACCTGCAGGCGGGTGTTCATCTCCAGGAAGTAGGCCTCGCCCGTGTCGGAGTCCAGCAGGAACTCGACCGTCCCGGCGTTGACGTAGCCCACCTGCCGGGCCAGCGCCACGGCCGCCTCGGTGACCAGCTCGCGCACCTCCGGGGTGATCGTCGGGGCCGGGGCCTCCTCCAGCACCTTCTGGTGCCGCCGCTGGGTGGAGCAGTCCCGCTCGAAGAGGTGGAGCACCGTGCCGTGCGCGTCCGCGAGGACCTGGACCTCGATGTGGCGGCCGTGCTCGACGTACTTCTCGACCAGCAGGGTGTCGTCGCCGAACGACGAGAGCGCCTCCCGGCGCGCCGCGGCCACCGCCTCGTCGTACTCCTCGGCGGAGCGGACCACCCGCATGCCCTTGCCGCCGCCACCGGCGGCCGCCTTGACCAGCACCGGGAAGCCGGCGTCCTCACCCCGCGGGACGACGGGTACGCCCGCCGCGACCGCGATCTCTCGGGCGGCGTCCTTGCGGCCCATCTGCTCCATCACCTCGGCAGAGGGACCGACGAAGACGAGACCCGCGGCCACCACCGCCTTGGCGAGCTCGGCGCGCTCGGAGAGGAACCCGTAGCCCGGGTGGACCGCGGC
>JBDTXF010000377.1:0-3842 GCA_040006355.1 Nocardioidaceae bacterium
GTCGGTGAGCCCCATCATCACCCGCCCCGAGGACAGCGACCCCATCTGCACGGCGCCGTAGCCGACCAGCAGCACGGCCTCGAGGCCGACCAGCGCGCAGGCGACGAGCAGCGGCAACGGGGCACCGGTCTGGACCGGGGCATCAGGGAGGGATCCGTCGGGGTGCTGGCCGGGCGTGGGGTCAGGGGTGCTCACGGTGATTGATCGTACGCACCCCTGCCGAGGCTCCGGCGGGGCACAGAAACCCGCTGCGCGGATGCTAGGAATGCGTTGTACGACCCGTTATCGTTGGATGCTGTGACCAACACGACCTCGACGCAGGGTTGATCCGGGGGCCGACTCTTGCGACGCTGGTCATCGGTCAACTGTTGTGTCACACCTGTCACGACCTGACCGCCCCGTTTCCCGCGTTCTCACGAACAACTGCGGCGGGTCGGACTTCGTGAAACCGTTCACCACACGGAACGGCCCTCAGCACCGCATCCAGCATGCTGGGTATCCCCCAGCACCACAGCAACACGAGAAGGAGTCGTCCTCCATGGATTGGCGCCACCGTTCCGCATGCCTCGACGAGGACCCGGAGCTGTTCTTCCCGATCGGCAACACCGGCCCGGCCATCCTCCAGATCGAGGAGGCCAAGCAGGTGTGCCGACGCTGCGAGGTGCGCGAGCAGTGCCTCGCCTGGGCCCTCGAGGCGGGACAGGACCACGGCGTCTGGGGCGGGATGAGCGAGGACGAGCGCCGCGCGCTCAAGCGCCGCAACGCCCGGGCCAAGGTCCGCACGGCCTGAGACCCTCGAGGCGGCCGCGACGTCGGGCCCGCCGGTCCCTCACACCGGGATGTCCAGCGTGACCCGGGTCCCTCCCTCCGGACCGGGGCCCAGCTGCAGCCGACCGTCGAGCTCGGACTCGACCAGCGTGCGCACGATCGAGAGCCCCAGGCTGGACGACGCCTCGAGGTCGAAGCCCACGGGCAGGCCCTGACCATCGTCGTCGATGGTGACGAGCAACCGCCCCACCGGGCGACCTGCGGTCACCGTGACCGTCCCGGTCCGGCCGGCGAAGCCGTGCTGGACGGCGTTCTGCAGCACTTCGGTGAGCACCATCGCCAACGGCGTGGCCACCTCGGCGGTGAGCGTCCCGAAGCTCCCGGCCCGGACCGAGGTGACCTCCGCGCCACTGGAGCTCACCTCGGTGACCATCACCCGGAGCCGGTCCGCGACGTCGTCGAAGTCCACGTGCTCCTCGAAGGCCTGGCTCAGCGTCTCGTGCACGATGGCGATCGACCCCACCCGCCGGACCGCCTCCTCCAGCGCCTCACGCCCCTCCACGGAGTCGATCCGCCGGGCCTGCAGCCGCAGCAGGGCTGCGACGGTCTGCAGGTTGTTCTTCACCCGGTGGTGGATCTCGCGGATCGTGGCGTCCTTGGTGACCAGCTCACGGTCCCGGCGGCGCAGGTCTGTGACGTCGCGCAGCAGCACCAGCGCCCCGATGTGCTCCCCCGTGGGCCGCAGCGGGATCGCCCGCAGGATCAGGACCGTGTCGCCGCCGATCTCGATGTCGCGTGGCTGCCGCCCCCCGAGCACCGCACCCAGCGTCTCCTCGTCGGGCCGTCGGGCCGCCGGCACCAGGGACCGGGTGGTCTCGGCGAGGTCGAGCCCGGTGAGGTCGGTGGTCAGCCCGAGCCGACGGTAGACCGACAGGGCGTTCGGGCTGGCGTAGGTCACCCGGCCGTCCTCGTCGATGCGGAGGAACCCGTCCCCCACCCGGGGTGAGTCCGCGTGGTCCGAGCGCTGGCCCGGGAACGGGAAGTGCCCACCCGCGATCATCTGAGTCAGGTCGGTGGCGGTCTGCAGGTAGGCCAGCTCCAACCGGCTCGGGGTGCGCACGCCGAGCAGGTTGGTGTTGCGTCCGATGATCCCCAGGATCCGGTCCCCGCGCCGGACCGGGATCGCCTCCACTCGCACCGGGATGTCGTCGCGCCACTCGGGATCGCCCTCGCGGGCCACCCGCTGGTGCTCGTGGGCGGAGTCGATGAGCGGGCGCCGTCCCTTCGCCATGAAGGCACCCACCAGGTCGTCGACGTAGGCCGTCGGGCCGGTCGTCGGACGCATCTGCGCCGCCGCCCAGTAGCCGTGCCCCGCCCTGTCGGGCAGCCAGAGCACCAGGTCGGCGAACGACAGGTCGGCGATGATCTGCCAGTCCGCGAGCAGCAGCTGGACCCAGGCGACGTCCTCGGCGTCGAGGTCCGTGTGGGCCCGGACGAGCTCGCTCAGCGTCGGCACCCGGTCAGCATAGGAGGGCAGGAGCGGCCGACCGGTGTGGCGCCCTACCCAAGAGCCGCTCGGGTGACTAACCTCACCACGGTTGCCCGCCACTAGGAGGTAGACCGCATGAGTCAGCACACGCCAGCGCCCGACCGCACACCGACCGCATCCGGTCGCAGCACCGCACGGGTCTGGGGGGTGGTCGCACTGCTCCTGGGCATCGGCATCGTCGTCCCGCTGCTGGTGTTCCTCTATGACCGGCCCACGCCGACGCTGTTCGGCTTCCCGTTCTACTACTGGTTCCAGTTCCTGATGATCCCGATCGTCTCCGCGCTGACCTACACGGCCTTCCGACTCTCGGTGCGGGCGACCGCTCAGGACCGCTCGACGCGCGCGTCGGACGCGAGCGGGGCGGACCGGTGACCGGCGTCGACGGGGTCCAGCTGACCGTCTTCCTGATCCTGTTCGTGCTCGTCACCGTGCTCGGCTTCCTCGCTGCGCGGTGGCGCAAGGCCGAGTCCATGGACAGCCTCGACGAGTGGGGGCTCGGCGGCCGCGGCTTCGGCACCTTCGTCTCGTGGTTCCTGATCGGCGGCGACATCTACACCGCCTACACGTTCATCGCGGTGCCGGCGACGATGTACGCCGGCTCGGTCGTCGGCTTCTTCGCGGTGCCCTACACGATCGTGCTCTATCCGATCATCTTCATCTTCCTGCCGCGGTTCTGGTCGGTCTCGCACCGGCACGGCTACGTCACCCCGGCCGACTTCGTCCGGGGCCGCTTCGACTCCAAGCTGCTGGCACTCGCCGTCGCCCTGACCGGGCTGCTCGCCACCATGCCCTACATCGCGCTGCAGCTGGTCGGCATCCAGGTGGTGCTGCAGATCATGGGCATCGGCGGGTCGCAGGACGCCTCCTGGCTGGAGAAGGACGCGCCGCTGCTGATCGCCTTCGCGGTGCTGGCCGCCTACACCTACGCCTCCGGGCTCCGGGCCCCGGCGCTGATCGCGTTCGTCAAGGACACCCTGATCTACATCGTGATCATCGTCGCGGTGATCTACCTGCCGATCAAGCTCGGTGGCTGGGACGGCATCTTCAAGGCGGCGAGCGACTCGTTCGCGCTGTTCAACAAGGACAACGCGGACGCGATCGCGGCGGGAACCGCATCCGCCAAGGGCACGATCCCACCCTCGCCCGTGCACTGGGCCTACGCTTCGCTGGCCCTGGGGTCCGCGCTCGCACTCTTCATGTACCCCCACTCCCTGACCGGCGTGCTCGCCTCGAAGAACCGGTCGGTGATCCGGCGCAACGCCGCACTGCTGCCGGCGTACTCCTTCCTGCTGGGACTCCTCGCTCTGCTGGGGTTCGCGGCCATCGCCGCCGGGGTCAAGGTGGACAACCCGCAGCTCTCGGTGCCGGCGCTCTTCGACCAGATGTTCCCGGGCTGGTTCGCCGGCGTAGCCTTCGCGGCCATCGCGATCGGCGCCCTGGTGCCGGCCGCGATCATGTCCATCGCCGCGGCCAACCTCTGGACGCGCAACATCTACACGGCCTTCATCAACCCGGACGCGACACC
>JBDTXF010000378.1:0-3832 GCA_040006355.1 Nocardioidaceae bacterium
TCGCACGGGCGACGACCGCCCACGACCCCCTCGACGACGTGCCGGCCGACCGGCTGCTCACCGGACTGCGGGGCAAGGACGTGCTGTTCGTCTTCGTCGAGAGCTACGGACGCACCGCGGTCCAGGGCTCCAGCTTCTCGCCCCGTGTCGACGCCGTGCTCGACTCGGGCACCCGGCGGCTCCGGGCAGCCGGCTTCTCCAGCCGGAGCGCGTTCCTGACCTCGCCGACCTTCGGTGGCATCAGCTGGCTGGCGCACTCGACCCTGCAGTCCGGGTTGTGGGTCGACAGCCAGCAGCGCTACGACGTCCTGATGGACAGCCGGCGCTCCACGCTCGCCGCCGCCTTCGGACGAGCGGGGTGGCGCACCGTCAGCGACGTCCCGTCCGACACCCGCGACTGGCCGCAGGGCGCGTTCTACCACTACGACAGGTTCTACGACGCTCGCAACGTCGGGTACGCCGGACCTCGGTTCGGCTATCCGACCATGCCCGACCAGTACACCCTGGACGCCTTCCGCCGCCTCGAGCTCGCCCGCCACGCTCGTCCGCCGGTGATGGCGGAGATCGACCTGGTCTCGAGCCACGCACCGTGGTCGCGGACCCCGCACCTGGTCGACCCGCGCCGCATCGGCGACGGCTCCGTCTTCGACGGGATGCCGCAACGGCTGCCCTCCAAGCGCGTCGTGTGGCGCTCGGCGCAACGGGTGCGCGACGCCTACGGCCGGTCGGTGGAGTACTCCTTGGGTGCACTGGTCTCCTTCGTGCGGACCTCCGGCGACCCGCACCTGGTCATGGTGGTCCTCGGTGACCACCAGCCGGCCACCGTGGTGACGGGTCGAGACGCGAGCCATGACGTCCCGGTCGCCGTCGTCGCCCGCGATCCTGCCGTCCTGGACCGGATCTCGGGATGGGGCTGGCAGCCCGGG
Organism: Nocardioidaceae bacterium; assembly: GCA_040006355.1. Classification (GTDB taxonomy): domain Bacteria; phylum Actinomycetota; class Actinomycetes; order Propionibacteriales; family Nocardioidaceae; genus Nocardioides_B. The sequence continues at coordinate 927 of JBDTXF010000378.1, forward strand.
CTGCGACCGGGGACCAGCGCACCGGTGTGGCGGATGGACGCCTTCCGGGACCGGTTCCTGGTCGCCTTCGGGCCAGGTGCACGACCCGGCACGTCACGCCCAGGAGGGGCACACTGAACCGGGCCGGGTGTTCTCCCGTCTCACCTGTGGGAGGTGGAATGACCGACAGCGAGGCCGCCTTGATGCAGCACCTGCACGACGAGCACGCCGCTGCGCTGTGGGGTCACTGCCTGCGCCTGACCGGCCGGGACCGCGGCCGCGCCGAGGACCTCGTGCAGGAGACACTGCTGCGCGCCTGGCGTCACCGCTCGGTCCTCGACAACCCTCGGCCGGCCGTCCGCGCGTGGCTGTTCACCGTGGCCCGCAACATCATGATCGACGAGTGGCGCACGCGTCGTGCGCAGTGCGAGCTCCCGGTGGCGGAGGTCCCCGAGAGGGACACCGACGACCGCACCGACCAGCTGCTGCAGTCGTGGGTGGTCGCCGAGGCGATCACCAAGCTCTCACCCGACCACCGCGCCGTGCTGCTGGAGTGCTACTTCCGTGGCCGTCCCGTGGCCGAGGCGGCCGAGCGGCTCGGGGTCCCCGAGGGCACGGTCAAGTCCCGCACGCACTACGCCCTGCGCGCACTGCGGCTGGCGCTCGAGGAGATGGGGGTGAGCGCATGAGCTGCGACTTCGCGGACCGCGACGGCTCCTACGTGCTGGGAGCGCTCTCACCCGTCGAGCGGCGTGAGTTCGAGCAGCACCTGGCCGGGTGCCCGGACTGCTCGCGCAGCGTCCGCGAGCTGGCTGGTCTCCCCGGACTGCTCGCGCACGTCGATGCGGCGGTGCTGGAGAGCCCACCGGTCGAGGAGCCACTCCCGCGCACCCTGCTGCCCGCTCTCCAGCGCCAGGTGCGACGCACCCGCCGGCGCAGGATGCTGGTCACCGGATGCCTGGTCGCGGCGGCCGTGGTCGTCGCGGTCGTCCCTGTGGCCCTGCCCCTGGTGGGCGACGGACCCGCCTCCGACCGTACGCCGTCCGCGACGCCTGCCTTCCGGGCGATGGTCCCGGTCGGCCACGCCCCGGTGCGGGCGAGCCTCAGCCTGGCGCGGGTGACCTGGGGCACCCGGCTCGACCTGACCTGCACCTACGGGGCCGCCGCCGACAAGTACCGCGAACCGCCCGCGGTGACCTACGCGCTGTTCGTGCGCACCCGCGAGGGTGACACCGAGCAGGTGGGCACCTGGCGCTCGCTCGAGGGCAGGACGATGCGGCTCACCGCCGCGACGGCCGTGCCCCGGCGCGACATCGCCTCAGTGGAGGTGCGCACGGCGGACGGGCAGCCAGTGCTCGAGCTGCTGGCCTGAGGCCGGCGGGTTCTCGCGCACCAGGACGACGAGACCCGCGACCAGGGCGACCACCTCCGCGACGGCGGCCGTCCAGACCGCCGTCCCGACCCAGTGGTCGTGGACCCCGAACAGCCCGACGGTGGTGGCAAGGACGAACGCGCCGAGGGTGGATGCCCCGAACCCCGCCGCCAGCAGGGAGGGCAGCCAGTGCGGCCACACCACCAGCAGCACGGCGATCACCGTCCCCGCGACGGCGTTGACCATGAAGGCGGAGCCGACCACGTGCTGGTCCCGGACCCCGTCGAACCACAGCCACACGTGCACCGCCGCCGAGACCAGCACCGCGGCTGCCGCGAGGAGCCTCATCCTCATGACGTTCTCCGATCGTCTCCGGTGTCGCCTCGGCGCGCCGAGGCCTCACCGGGAAGGACGAGCGCCGGGGCAGCGTGGTTCAGACGCGGTACGACTAGAGCAGGGCGGCCTCGCGCAGCAGCAGGGTGGCGGCGTCCGCGTCCAGGACCGCAGGCACGCCGAAGGGGAACGCCAGGTTGCGGCTCTCGTGGCCGACGGCCAGTCCGGCCACCATCGGCAGGCCCAGGGGGACGAGCCGGTCGGTGACCAGGGCCAGCACCACCTCGGGCGAGGCGCAGCCGGTGAGCTGACCCAGCGCGATGCCGCGGGCCCCGTCGAACCAGCCGGTCCTCAGCAGCTGGGTGAGCATCCGGTCGAGCCGGTGCGCGTCCTCACCGACGTCCTCGAGCACCACCAGGGACTCGGCGGCCCGCAGCGAGTTGCGGGTGCCGACCTCGGCGGCGAGCAGCGAGAGGTTGCCGCCGACCAGCACCCCCTCGGCCCGCCCCGCGACCAGGGTCCGCACCGGGTCCGGTGAGATCGAGGTGCCGGCGGCGGGCTCGAAGAGCATCAAGCGCAGGTGCTCGCGCGACACGTCGTCGGCGGCGCCTAGGCTCGTCACCACCGGGCCGTGGATCGTGGACAGCCCGAGCCGGGCCGCGAACGCCTGGTGCAGCGCGGTGATGTCGGAGAAGCCGACCAGGGCCTTGGGGCCGGCCAGCGCCAGCGACTCCCAGTCGAGCAGGTCGACCATCCGCTGCGCGCCGTAGCCGCCACGGGCGCAGAAGACCGCCTTCACGTCGGGGTCCGACCACGCCGTCACCAGGTCCCGAGCGCGGGCCGCGTCGTCGGCGGCGAGGTAGTCCAGGCGCTCGTGAGTGCCGCGGACGTGCTCGGCGAGCGTCACCTCGAGCCCCCAGGACCGCAGCACGTCCAGCCCGGCCTCGAGCCGGTCGGCGCGCACCGGGCCGGAGGGAGCCACCACCGCGACGTGGTCGCCGACCCGGAGCCGCGAGGCCCGGATCAGGGAGCGGCCCGGCTTCTTCGGGGCGAGTGCCTCCGCCTTGCGCCGCCGCAGGCCGGCCGCCCGGAGGCGCTCGATCAGCTCTCGGCTGCTGACGGGTGCGGCGCCCGCGTCCACCACGGCGTCGTACCGCTCGGCGGGGATGTCGTAGTGGTCGCGGTCGAAGCCCCGCTGCGGGATGCCCAGCGACTGGGCGAA
>JBDTXF010000379.1:0-3829 GCA_040006355.1 Nocardioidaceae bacterium
GCGAGGCCGGCGCGACGATGGAGTGGGTCGACGGCAACATCGGCTCCAAGCTGACCATGAAGTACCCCGCGGTCTACCTGATGGGCGAGCACGCGCGCGGTGAGACGCTGTCGATCGCCTTCGCCGGCGAGGGCCAGCACCAGGACGCGGGCGCCAAGATGGTGCACGCCGCGCCGTACACCTCGAGCTCGATCATCTCCAAGTCGGTGGCCCGCGGCGGCGGCCGCACGTCCTACCGCGGCCTGATCCAGGTCAACGAGGGCGCCCACCACTCCGCGAGCATCGTGAAGTGCGACGCGCTGCTGGTCGACCAGATCAGCCGGTCCGACACCTACCCCTACGTCGACGTGCGCGAGGACGAGGTGTCGATGGCCCACGAGGCGACCGTCTCCAAGGTCTCCGACGACCAGCTCTTCTACCTGATGAGCCGGGGCATGGAGGAGGACGAGGCGATGGCGATGATCGTGCGCGGCTTCGTCGAGCCGATCGCCAAGGAGCTCCCGATGGAGTACGCCCTCGAGCTCAACCGGCTGATCGAGCTGCAGATGGAAGGCGCGGTCGGCTGAGCCGCACCGCCCCTCTGTCCCGCCCGCACCACCCCCGAACCACGAAAGCGACGCAGTGACTGTTATCGAGAGCCCCGCTGTCGCGGGCGCCGTGGAGACGACCGACCGGATCGCGAGCCACCTGCACGCGGTGGCGTCGTTCGACCTCGACGACCACCCGATGCCGACCGGGCGCGAGGAGGTATGGCGCTTCACGCCCCTCAAGCGGCTGCGGGGCGCGCTGGACGACGCGACGGCCCATGACGAGACGGCGGTGACCTACGAGGTGACAGCGGGTGACGACGTGCTCCTGGGCACGCTCGCGCCGGCGGAGTCGCCCCGTGGCACCGCGCTGGTGCCGGGGGACCGCGCCGCAGCGGTGGCGTCGAAGAACACCGAGAAGTCGCTGCACGTGAAGGTGCCTGCCGACGCGGTCGTCGCCGAGCCGGTGCACATCGTGGTGCAGGGAGAGGCGGGCAGGCACAGCTTCGCCCACCACGTGCTGGAGGTCGGCACGCACGCCAACGTGACGTTCGTGCTCGAGCACCGCGGGTCCGGCGTGCACGCCCACAACCTCGAGGTGATCGTCGGCGACGGCGCCAACGTCTCGGTGATCAGCATCCAGGACTGGGACGACGACGCCGTCCACGTCGGGCAGCAGGAGGCCCGGGTCGGCCGGGCGGCGACCTACCGGCACGTGAGCATCTCCTTCGGCGGGGACCTGGTCCGCCTCAACAACAACGTGCACTACCAGGGCCCCGGCGGTGAGGCCGAGCTGCTCGGTCTCTACTTCGCCGACGCCGGCCAGCACCTCGAGCACCGGCTCTTCGTGGACCACAACGAGCCGAGGACGCGCAGCAACGTGGACTACAAGGGCGCGCTGCAGGGCGAGGGTGCGCACGCCGTCTGGGTCGGTGACGTGCTGATCCGCCAGGTGGCCGAGGGCATCGACACCTACGAGTCCAACCGCAACCTGGTCCTCACCGACGGCTGCCGGGCGGACTCGGTGCCGAACCTGGAGATCGAGACCGGCGAGATCGAGGGCGCGGGCCACGCGTCCACGACCGGCCGCTTCGACGACGCGCAGCTGTTCTACCTGCAGTCGCGCGGCATCCACGAGGACGACGCGCGCCGGCTGGTGGTGCACGGCTTCTTCGCCGACATCATCCGCAAGATCGGCGTCCCGCAGATCGAGGAGAAGCTGCTCGCCACGGTGGAGGCCGAGCTGGAGAAGAACGTCATGCAAGGCGCCTCATGACCTTCACGCGCGTCTGCGGCGTCGCCGACGTCGCACCCGGCACGGCGCTCCAGGTCGACGTCGACGACCGTGACGTCGCCGTGGTCCGCGACGGCGAGGACTGGTATGCCATCTCCGACGAGTGCTCGCACGCGAACATCCCGCTCTCGGAGGGCGAGGTCGAGGGCTGCGAGATCGAGTGCTGGCTGCACGGCTCGCGCTTCGACCTGCGCACCGGCAAGCCGTCGGGCCCGCCCGCGGTGACAGCCGTGCCGGTCTACCCGGTGAGGCTCGACGGCGACGACGTCCTGGTGGACGTCGCCAGCCCCATCCACGACAACTGACGAACACGCTGCGAAGAAGAGGAACACACATGGCAACGCTGGAGATCCGCGACCTGCACGTCACCGTCGACACGGGGTCCGAGGGGGACGGCCCCAAGGAGATCCTCAAGGGCGTCGACCTGGTGATCAAGGGCGGCGAGACGCACGCGATCATGGGCCCCAACGGCTCGGGCAAGTCGACCCTGGCCTACTCGATCGCCGGCCACCCGAAGTACACCGTGACCGGCGGAAGCGTCACCCTCGACGGTGCTGACGTGCTGGCGATGAGCGTCGACGAGCGAGCCCGCGCCGGCGTCTTCTTGGCCATGCAGTACCCCGTCGAGGTGCCGGGGGTGTCGGTGTCGAACTTCCTGCGCACCGCCAAGACCGCCATCGACGGCGAGGCCCCCAAGCTGCGCACCTGGGTCAAGGACGTCAATCTCGCGATGGCTGCGATGAAGATGGACCCGGCCTTCGCGACCCGGTCGGTCAACGAGGGCTTCTCGGGCGGCGAGAAGAAGCGCCACGAGATCCTGCAGCTCGAGCTGCTCAACCCGCTGGTCGCGGTGCTCGACGAGACCGACTCCGGCCTGGACATCGACGCGCTCAAGATCGTCTCAGAGGGTGTGAACCGCTACCGCGCCCAGGGCGACCGCGGTGTCCTGCTGATCACCCACTACACGCGGATCCTGCGCTACATCACCCCGGACTTCGTGCACGTGTTCGTGGACGGCAGGATCGCACAGGAGGGCGGACCCGAGCTCGCCGAGCAGCTCGAGGCCGAGGGCTACGACAAGTACGTCCGCGCGAGCGCCTGACATGACCTCGCGCACGACCCTCGAGTCGCCCACCCTGTCCGGCCTGCTGCCGGGGCTGGACCTGATCAGGGCCGACTTCCCGATCCTGCAGCGGGTGCTGGCCGACGGCTACCCGCTGGTCTACCTCGACAGCGCCAACACCTCGCAGAAGCCCCAGGTGGTGATCGACGCGATGGTCGACCACCTCGAGCGGCACAACGCCAACGTCGCGCGTGCCATGCACCAGCTCGGCGCGGAGTCCACGGCCGGCTTCGAAGGGGGCCGCGACAAGGTCGCGTCGTTCCTCAACGCACCCTCGCGCGACGAGGTGATCTTCACCAAGAACGCCTCGGAGGCGATCAACCTGGTGGCCAACACCCTCGCCTGGGCCAAGGGCCCGCTCGGCGTCGGTGAGGGCGACGAGGTGCTGATCACCGAGATGGAGCACCACTCCAACATCGTGCCGTGGCAGCTGCTCACCGAGCGCACCGGTGCGACGCTGCGCTGGTTCGGCCTCACCGACGACGGACGCCTCGACCTGTCGAACATCGACGAGCTGATCAACGAGAGGACCAAGGTCGTCTCGCTCACCTGGGTGTCCAACATGCTCGGCACCGTCAACCCGGTCGCCGAGATCGCCCGCCGCGCGCACGAGGTCGGCGCCCTGGTCCTGATCGACGCTGCCCAGGCCGTCCCGCAGATGGCCGTCGACGTGCAGGCCTCAGGTGCCGACTTCGTGGTCTTCACCGGGCACAAGGTCACCGGACCCACCGGCATCGGCGTGCTGTGGGGACGGCGCGAGGTCCTCGAGCAGCTGCCGCCGTTCCTCGGCGGCGGCGAGATGATCGCGACGGTGTCGATGGAGCGGTCGACGTACGCCGGCATCCCGCACCGGTTCGAGGCCGGCACGCCGCCGATCGTCGAGGC
>JBDTXF010000380.1:0-3825 GCA_040006355.1 Nocardioidaceae bacterium
GGAACGCGAGCGCCCCGAGCGCGGCACCGAGCGACGAGTCGGTGACCGTGGAGAGCATCAGCGCGATCGCGGCGACGCTGAGCATCGACAGCGAGACGTAGACGATGGCCATCAGCGTGCGCTCGATGATCTGCGTCGAGGTCAGGCTGGTGCCGGAGATGCCGGTCACCAGGGCGCTGGCGTCACCGCCGCCGAGCAGCAACCGCCCCACGACGTACCCGACGGCGGCGACGACGATCACCGACAGGAACACGAAGGCCAGGACGCTGACCAGCTTGGCGACGAGCAGCCGGGTGCGCCCGACGGGCCGGGTGAGCACGTAGCGCAGCGTCCCGGCCTGCGCCTCGCCGGCGACCGAGTCCCCGGCGACCACCGCGACGGCGACCGGCATGAACAGCGGGAGCACGATCGCCAGCGCCGCCAGCGGGAACAGCGTGCCGTCGGTGAGCACCGCGGAGAGGAACGCCGGCCCCTCCCCGGGCTGCGGTCCCAGGTCCGTGACCGCCAGCAGCACCGCGACCAGGGTGGGCAGCAGGTTGAGCATCACGATGGTGATCCAGGTCCGCGGACGCCGCAGCATCTTGACCAGCTCGACGCGGATCACGAGGAGACCCCGACCTGTCCGGGGTCGGTGGTCGCCTCGAGCACGACCTGCTCGAGGCCGCGACGCTCCGGCCCGAGCTCGTCGACCCGCACCCCGGCGCCGACGAGTGCCTGGTTGAGGGTGGCGGCGTCGTCGGCGCGCACCACGAGCCGCCGGCCCTCGCGCGCCGCCACCCGCCCGTCGAGCAGGCGGACCGCGAGGTCCGGGTCGGGGGTGACCACGACCGTCCGGCCGGTGGGCGCCTGGAGCACGCCGAGCGAGTCCTGCACCACCAGGCGACCGCGGTCGAGGACCCCCACCCGCGTGCACATCTGCTCGACCTCGGCGAGCAGGTGGCTGGACAGGAAGATCGTGGTGCCCCGCGCGTTGAGCTCGAGCAGCAGGTTGCGCATCTCCCGGATGCCCTGCGGGTCGAGTCCGTTGGTCGGCTCGTCGAGCACCAGCAGCCGCGGTGACCGGAGCAGGGCTGCGGCCAGGCCGAGGCGCTGGCGCATGCCGAGCGAGTAGCCCTTGACCTTGCGGCCCCCGGCGACCTCCAGCCCGACCCGTTCCAGGACGTCGGCGACCCGGCCCCGGCGGCCCTTGCGGCTGCTGCCCATCGCATCGAACAGCTCGAGGTTCGCCCGGCCGGTGAGGTGCCCGTAGGCCGCCGGTCCCTCGACGAGCGTGCCGACCTGGGGCAGCACCGTCTCCGACGACCTCGGCATCGGCTGCCCGAGCAGGTCGACCTCCCCCGACGTGGCCAGCACCAGCCCGAGCAGCATCCGCACGGTGGTCGTCTTGCCGGAGCCGTTGGCACCGAGGAAGCCGTAGACGTCGCCGTCGGCGACCTCTAGGTCGATGCCGTCCACGGCGAGGACGGGCCCGTAGCGCTTGGTCAGCGCCCGGGTCGCGATGGCCGCGCCCACTACCGGACCCTGAGCCCGGGTCGGTGCGCCGCGAGCTGGTTCGCGGCGGCGACGAGCGTCCTCTGGGTGACCGTCCCGGCCACCAGCCAGCTGTTGTCGTTGCGCTCGGGGTTGGACAGCAGCAGCCGCAGTGGCGCTGCCACGAGCACGATGCCCTGGGCGATCGTCCGCACGCCCGGCCGGCCACGGAGCTGCTCTCGGACCTGGTCAGCTGTCCGGTGCCACAGCGGCACCGCGAGCAGCACGGTCGGCCCGCGACCGTAGACGCCCACCGAGCCATCCGCGGCCTGGCGGGCCGGCAGTCCGGCCAGGGTCTTCGGAGGGATCCGCGAGGCGAAGCGGTCGGCCGCCGCCGCCAGGTCGACGACGTCGTCATAGCGCAGCCGAGCGTCCGCGGGTGGGGTGAAGGACACCGCACTCGCGGCCGGCCGGCCTGCTGTGAAGTCGAGGAAGCTCGAGGTGAGCACCGGCGTCGCCGCGCCCTTGGCGAAGACCTGCACCTCGAGCGGCACGCCCGTCCCCCGGTCCGCGAACACGTCGACCCGGCCGATCGAGGCCTGCGGGTCCGCCGGCGTCAGCCGGAGGCCCAACGCGTCGTGGCCGGCGACCCGGCGGGCGCCGATCCGGCTCACCTCGGCCGGACGAGCACCCGACAGGGTCCGTCTCGCGAGCTCGTTGGGCAGCAGGTCAGCGGTGTTCGGCAGCCGCACCCGGACGTCGGGGATCAGCGTTGCCCGCTTGGACTCATAGACCCAGCGCACCATCCGGTGGCCGGTGTGCACGAGGTCGGTCTCCCCCGTCGGTCGCAGGGTGGAGGTCCGCCACGTCCGGGGCCCCTGCCACCACACCCGCACCCGGTTGGTGTCACCCAGCAGCTGGGTCAGGCCCGACAGGGCATTGCTCCTCGGGAGAGCGGCTGTGCCCTTCGACTCGGTGTAGCCGGAGAAGGACACCTCGCGCGAGGCCTGGATGCGCTGGAGGAGGGCGCCGGAAGTGAGCTGCTCGTCGGGGACGGGCCGCGCGCGCACCAGGACGGGCGTCGCGACCAGCAGGGCCACGCCGATCCCGACGCTCCACCAGCGCTGGGCAGCGTTCATCTGGTGAGCGTACGTCGGGCACCTGAGCATTCGCTGTGATCTTCAACTGTCTCGGCCACAGGTGTCATGCGGACAGATAGTGTCCTGATGGCAGATATCCTGGCGAGATGAGCTCGAGCTCCCGCATGCTGCAGCTGCTGTCCCTCCTCCAGACCCACCGCTCCTGGCCGGGTCCCGAGCTCGCCGGTCGGCTGGAGGTCAGCGACCGCACCCTTCGCCGTGACGTGGACCGGCTGCGCGGGCTGGGCTACCCCGTGCGCGCGGCCCGCGGTGCTGCGGGGGGCTACCAGCTGGAGCCCGGCGCGGCGATGCCGCCGCTGCTGCTCGACGACGAGGAGGCGGTCGCGATCGTGGTCGGGCTCCAGGCCGCGGCGGGCGGCATGGTCGAGGGCATCGAGGAGACCTCGGTGCGGGCGCTGGGCAAGGTGGTGGCGGTGATGCCCCCCCGCCTGCGACGACGGGTCGAGGCGCTGCGGTCCGCGTCGGTCCCCGCGGTCTTCAGCCCGTCGGTCTCCGAGGCGTCGATCGACGCCGAGGTGCTGGCCACCCTCGCCCAGGCCTGCCGCGACGACGAGCGGGTCCGCTTCGGCTACCGGACCCGTGAGGGTGCGGCGACCGAGCGCAGCGTCGAGCCGCAGAAGCTGGTGACCGTGGGTCGGAGGTGGTACCTCGTCGCCTGGGACCTCGCCCGGCACGACTGGCGGAGCTTCCGGCTGGACCGGATGAGTGGCGTGAGCACGTCGGGCGGCCGCTTCCGGCAGCGGGAGCTTCCCGGCGGGGACGCCGCGGAGTTCGTCAAGAGCGGGCTGCGCACCGTCCCGCACCGCCATCACGTGTCGGTGGTGGTGAGCTCCTCGGCCGACGCCGTACGCCGCCGGGTCGACCGGTGGGCCACTGTCGAGGAGCTCGGGGAGCAGCGGTGCCGGCTCACCATGGAGGCCGACGACCTGGCGTGGCCGATGCTCGCGCTGGCCGGGACCGGCGCCGACTTCGTGATCGAGGGACCGCCCGAGCTGGTGGAGCGCACGGCAGCCGTGGGCGCGGCGTTCTCGCGCGCCGCGGAGGTCTCGCGGGGGTGACCTCGCGGACGCTCAGGCGTGCGCAGGATCCTCCACGACGTGGGTCTGCACCCAGTCCACGATCTTCGTGGTGGGGGCGCCGGGGGTGAACACCTCGGCGACGCCCATCTCCTTGAGCAGCGGGATGTCGGCCTCGG
>JBDTXF010000381.1:0-3806 GCA_040006355.1 Nocardioidaceae bacterium
GGATGGTCGGGGCCAGCATCGCCAGGTTGGTCTTGCCGCAGGCGCTCGGGAAGGCCGCCGCGATGTACTTCGTGACGCCCTGCGGGCTGGTCAGCTTGAGGATCAGCATGTGCTCTGCCAGCCAGCCCTCGTCGCGCGCCATCACGCTGGCGATCCGCAGGGCGTAGCACTTCTTGCCGAGCAGGGCGTTGCCGCCGTAGCCGGAGCCGAAGCTCCAGATCATCCGCTCCTCGGGGAACTGCACGATGTACTTCGTGTCGTTGCACGGCCAGGAGACGTCGGCCTGCCCGTCGGCCAACGGCATGCCGACCGAGTGCAGGGCGGGGACCCACTGGACGTCCTGACCGGCGTCGTCCAGATCCTCGATCGCGCGGAGGACGTGCGAGCCCATCCGGGCCATCACCTTCATCGACGCCACGACGTAGGCCGAGTCGGTGATCTCGACGCCGAACATCGGGTGCTCGGACTCCAGGTGGCCCATCACGAACGGGATGACGTACATCGTGCGACCGCGCATGCAGCCGCGGTAGAGGTCCGTCATCAGGACCTTCATCTCGTCCGGGTCCCTCCAGTTGTTGGTGGGCCCGGCGTCCTTCTCCTCGACGCTGCAGATGAAGGTGCGGTCCTCGACCCGGGCGACGTCGGTGGGGTCGGAGGCGGCGTGGAAGGAGTTCGGCTTCTTCGCCGGGTCCAGGCGCGTGAACGTGCTGGTCGCGACCAGGGCGTCGGTGAGCTCGGTCCACTCCTCGTCGGAGCCCGTGCACCAGTGCACGCGGTCCGGCTCGGTGAGCTCGGCGACCTCCGAGACCCAGGCGAGGATGCCCTCGTGGGTCGTGGGGGCACTGTCTCGAGGTGTTGCCGGACTGATCGTTTCTGCGGTCATGCTCACCGGGTTCCTCTCGCGCATTCGCGTCCGGTTCGCGCCTCGGCGACGGTGTCGGGGGAAGGCGGGAACGACAGACGGCCACCGCGACGCCGGATGGCGTCGGTGGCGTGTCGTGGAGTCGATCGTGACGTGGAGATCGCCGCGCCGTTGCGGACGATGATCGGGTTACCCACCAGTAGACCAAAGTTTCCGCGGTCTGTCTGGCGGTGTGCTCGTGAATGTACGCACAAGCGCCGGACGGGGCCATTGGATCGGTCAAAGCGCCGTGTCATCGGTCACGATGCCCGAGTTGCCCCGTCGGGCTGCCCGGTTGCTGCCCGGTTGCCAGCCGTGCACGCCGACGGGCCCGGGCTACCAGCGGGGTTGGATCGCCGCGCGCAGGTGCTCGTCGTAGATCCGGTGGACGCCCTCGTCGAAGGCGGACCCCAAGGCGTCCAGGCTGCCGGCGGCCGCGTTGCCGCGGGCCTGCTCGAGGTTGCGCGCCCCGGGGATGACCGTGGAGACGGCCTCGTGCTGCCAGAGCCAGGCGATCGCGGCCTGCGCCGAGGTGGTGCCCTCGGGGGCGTGCGCGGTGACCAGCTCGCCGAACTCCGCGGCTGCGGTCAGCCCGGTCTCGTAGTCGACCCCGGAGAACGTCTCGCCCACGTCGAAGGCGCTGCCGTCGCGGTTGAACGAGCGGTGGTCGTCGGCGGCGAACGTGGTGCTCGCGTCGTACTTCCCCGAGAGCAGGCCGGAGGCCAGCGGCACCCGGACGATGATGCCCACCCCTGCCGAGGCGGCGGCCGGGAGGACCTCGTCGAGCGGCTTGAGCCGAAACGCGTTGACGATGAGCTGCACGGTCGCCAGGTGCGGGTGCGCGATCGCGGCGAGAGCCTCCTGGACCTTCTCGACGCTCACGCCGTACGCCGCGATCACCTGCTCCTCGACCAGGGTGTCCAGCGCGTCGTAGAGCTCGTCGTCGGTGAAGACGGCCGTGGGCGGGCAGTGCAGCTGGACCAGGTCGAGGGTGTCCACCCCGAGGTTGCGGCGGGACCGGTCGGTCCACTCACGGAAGTTCTTCAGGACGTAGCTCTCGGGTACCTGGTCGACCCGGCGGCCCATCTTGGTGGCCACCGTGATGCCGGCGTCCGGGTGGTCGGCCAGGAAGCCGCCGATGATGGTCTCGCTGCGGCCGTCGCCGTAGACGTCCGCAGTGTCGAAGAACGTGACGCCGGCCTCGGCGGAGGCCTCCAGGACCGCGCGTGCGTCCGCCTCGGTGACGTCACCCCAGTCCGCGCCGAGCTGCCATGTGCCGAGACCGACGACCGAGACGGTGCGTCCGGTCCTGCCCAGAGTCTTGTGTTCCATGGGTGTCCTCTACCCACACCTCCCTCCCGATAGTCCGTGACGGGATGCAGGAATTCCGGGGCCCCGCACCTGCATCCCGTCACGGACTATCGCCGCTGGGACCTATCCCGGTTGGGCGTACGCCGTCAGGTCGACGACCCGGTCCATCGCGTCGAGGGCGACGTCGTCGTGGGTGATCCAGACGACGGCCCGGCCCTCGGTGGCCCGCAGGACGTCGGCGGCGACGGCGCGGGCTGTGCTCGCGTCGAGGTGGGCGGTGGGCTCGTCGAGGACCAGCACGGGCGCGTCGGCGAGCACCGCGCGGGCCAGCCCGAGCCGGGCACGCTCTCCGCCGGAGACGCCTGCCTGCCCTTCGCCGACCAGGGTGTCGAGCCCGTCCGGAAGCGCATCGAGCCAGGGCCCGAGGGAGACCGCCCGCACCGCGGTCTCCACCTCGGCGCCGGTCGCTGCGGGACGGGCCAGCCGGACGTTCTCCAGGACCGAGGAGGAGAACACATAGGGGTCGTCGTCGACCAGTCCGACGTGGCGTCGGACGTCGCCGAGGTCGAGGTCGAGGAGGTCGTCGGCGTCGATCGCGACGCGACCGGCCGCGGGGTCCAGGAACCGCACCAGGGTGGCCGCCAGTGTGGACTTGCCGCTGCCGGAGGGACCGACCACCCCGACCCGGTGCCCGGGGAGGACCTCGAGGTCGAGACCTGCGAATGCGGGCTGCGCCCAGCCGCCGGCCAGCCCGGTGGCCGTGATGCCGGCCCGAGGGCTGGGCGGCGGCAGCGGGTCCGAGGGGGTGGTCACGGCCGGGGCGGTCGCGGCGAGCGCGACCAGCCTCCGCATGGCGGCCCGGGTGCGCACCGAGGCGGCAGCCGCGTCCGGCGCCGTGGCGAGGACCTCGAGGAGCGCGACCGGCAGCAGGAGCAGCGCGACCCCCATCGGCATCGAGACCGCCGACGCCGACACCGCGGGCGCGACCAGCAGGGCGATCGCGGCGACGCAGGCGCCCGCGGCCGCGGTCACCAGGGCTCGCCCGAGCGCGACGCTGCTCGCGGAGGCCCTCGTCGCGGCGTCGAGGCGCTGTCCGGCCTCGTCGATCCCGGCCTCGGCGCCGGGCGTCGCCTGCCAGAGCACCAGGTCCCGGGCACCGTGCAGGGCGGTGAGGACGCGTGCGGAGAGCAGTGAGCGCTGGCGCACCACCTCGGGCTCCGCGCCCGAGACCCGCCACCGGACGAGGGCCGCGACCAGCAGCGTGCATCCGACCAGCGCCACCACCAGCAGTCCCGTGACCGGGACCAGCAGGACCCCGAAGACGGCACCCAGCAGGCCCACGCCGACCAGGACGATGAGCGGCGAGCGCACGCGCAGCCGGTCGTCGAGCAGCGCGTCCACGTCGTCGACGAGGGTGGCCAGCACGTCTCCGCGGCGTCGGCCCAGAGCCCCCGGGGTCAGTGGCACCACGGTGTCGTAGACGTCGGCTCGGCGGTCCGCGAGCATCCGCAGCGCGCTGTCGTGCCCGACCAGCCGCTCGGCGTACCTCAGCGCGGGCCGGCTCCATCCGGGATATAAAGATGCGGATTCTCCC